>JAQBZS010000144.1 GCA_027622115.1 Planctomycetota bacterium
TTTATGCTGTCGCGGCTCCGCCGCTGGCCACTCCGGAACAAAACCTGCGCAAACACCCAGCCCCGACAACACCAGTTTTTCAAAAGCCCAGCGCTAGCCCAAGGGCTCCATAGTTGTCGGATCGAGAAGCGAAATTGTTCTACATTTCACAACTCTGGTTCCACTGCGCGCTAGCCCACGGTTCCGGGTAGGTTATGAATTGCGGGTTGCCTCAGGATCTCATCGAGCACCTCGAACAGCCGATCCACTTCGCCCACGGTGTTGTAGTGCAGCAGACCGATTCGAAGTGTTCCATGCGGCTCCAGACCCAATGCTTCCGTGAGGGGCATCGCGTAATGATTGCCGTCCCACGTGAAGATGCCCCGCTCGGCCAATGCCTCGGCGATTCGACGCGGGGTCAGGCGGTCATGCGTGAAGCTGATTGTCGGAACGCGTTCCGCGAGTCGCAGCGGATCGGTGATGCCCCAGACCTTGACGCCTTCGTATCGTTGAATACGAGTCAGGACTTCTGCGGCGAGTGTTCGTTCATGGGTTTCGATGGCGGAAAACGCGGACACGATCGCGGATCGGCGAACGACAACACTCGGTGAAGCCGCTCGCCCGATGTCGGCCAAATAGTTGACCGCTTCGGTCGTCCCGGCAATTCCTTCGTGGTTTTGAGTGCCGGTCATCCAGCGTCCGGGCAGCTCGTTCGTCGAGGGCCGCAATTTGTACGGTGAAATCGATTCGAGTAATTCGCGACGCCCCCAAATCACGCCGACGTGCGGACCGAAGAATTTGTACGCCGAGCAGGCCAGGAAATCGCAACCCAAGTCGGCCACGTCGATCAGTCCATGCGGCGCGTAATGGACCGCATCGACGAACACAAGCGAGCCCACGGCATGGGCGGCTTCGATAATTCGTTTCAGAGGGTTAATCGTGCCGGCCAGATTCGACGCGTAACCCACGGCCACCAGTCGAGTCCGGTCGGTGAGTTTTGATGCGAAGTCGTCCAAGTCAAGCGTGCAGTCTTCCGGTCGCACGGCGATGTGCTTGACTTCCGCACCTGCATCTCGCGCGGCCAAGACCCACGGCGACACATTCGCATCGTGATCCAGCCGACTGACCAAGACCTCGTCGCCGGGTTGCCATTGTCGCCCGATGGCTCGGCTCAGCGCCAGCGTGAGGGTGGTCATGTTCGCGCCGAAGAACACACAGTCGGGATCGTCGGCGCCAAGAAAATCCGCAACCGCCCGATGGGCCTGGTCGAGCACTTGATCGCTTTCCACGCCGGTTGCGAAGGGAGCGCCGTGATTGGCATTCGTCCGCAACAAGTAGTTTGCGACTGCATCGCCGACTCGCCGAGGTACTTGGCTGCCGGCAGGTCCATCGAGGTAAATGGCGGAAGCACCGCCGACGCGCCGCTCAAATGCAGGGAATTGGCTGCGGATTTGATCAAGATTCAAGGAAGCCATTCATTTGTGTTTCTGTTGAGTCCGGTGGCAAAGTCCCTGGACGCCGACGTAAGTTTGAGTTTGTCACATGATCTCGCACAACCGGACCGTTCCCATCAGACTTGTCGCGGAAAGGTTGATGTCCTGCACGCATGGAGGATGAGCTTCGATGCTCGAATATCTGCATTTAACCAATGTCGGACCGGCGCCGGAAATGGAGTTGGAACTGGCGTCGCGTTTGAACTTGATCACCGGAGACAACGGCTTGGGAAAAAGCTTTCTGCTGGACGTTGCTTGGTGGGCGCTCACGAGACGCTGGCCGCAGGATGTCAACCCGAGACTGACGTCGAGTTATACAGCGCGACCGACGATCCCGAAGGATCCGGCGACGATCGAGTTTCGCATGAAATCGAAGACTAAAAGCGTTGCTTATACCAGCAAGTATATCCCGCGAGACGAAAGCTGGCTGGGTAAGGCTGGGCGTCCCTGGAATCCAGGGCTGGTCATATACGCTCAGTCAGATGGCAGCTTCTCTGTTTGGGATCCAGCACGAAACTATTGGAAAACAAAAGGAAACGTTGATGTCCAGGAGCGGCTTCCCGGCTACGTATTCTCGCCCAAAGAAGTTTGGGATGGTCTCAATGTGGAAACAGAGGGCAAGGTGAATCGGGTCTGCAATGGTCTGCTTGCCGACTGGGCCAACTGGATTCGTGAGAAGGGTGACGCGGCGAAGAACATGAAGAACGTCCTCAGTCGACTGTCCCCATCCAAAGCGATTCACGATCGGTTGGAACCCGGTCCACTGACTCGAATCTCAGTTTTTCAGGACGCCCGTGATATCCCATCTCTCAAGACTGGATACTCCAAAGCCGTCCCGATTCTTCACGCTTCGTCCGGCGTGCGACGAGTGGCAGCTCTCGCCTACATGCTGCTTTGGTCCTGGCAGGAGCACAGGCTGGCGGCACGACAACTTGGAGAGGAACCGGCGAAACAAGTCATCCTGCTGATTGACGAACTTGAGTGCCATCTGCACCCACGCTGGCAGCGTTCGATCTTGCGCTCGCTGCTCGATCTCGCGCGGGTGCTTCACAGGTCAGCGACCATTCAGATCATCGCGGCGACTCACTCGCCGCTTGTGCTGGCATCGGCCGAACCGTTCTTTGACGCAAAACGGGACGCCTGGTTTGACCTCGATCTCACACCGGATGGACATGCCGGGCACGTCGATTTGCGTAAGCGGGATTTTGTAAGGCTTGGCGACATCTCTAACTGGTTGACGAGTGAAGCGTTCGACCTGAAGGAACCTCGCTCCATCGAAGCTGAAGAGGCAATTACTGAAGCACTTGATCTGTTGAGGAAGACATCTCCGTCGGCGACGGATGTCACACGTGTGAATCATCTACTCAAGAAGTCGCTTAGCGAATCGGATCGATTCTGGGGGCGATGGTCGGAATTTCGCGAGAGCCGGGAGGCCGCGAAATGATTCCGGTCACCAAGGCCGATGAGCCGGCGACATTTGATGCAAAGGTTCGTATCCCCGGTCTGCGCGCGATCGCAGAGATGGTCGGGGAAAAACCAGAGCGAGAGCGCGGACATCGATTTACGAAGCGAGCTGATCGCCGTGAAGACATCCCGTCGAAGGACTTCCCGGACTATTGGAGAGAAACACTCGACGATTTGAAAGACGCGTATTCGCATACCTGTGCTTATTCATGCTTTCGGATCCATCCGGTTACCGGAGCGGCATCGGTCGATCACTTCGCTGCCAAATCGAAATCGTGGGACGCCGTTTACGAGTGGGGCAATTATCGACTGGCCTGTTCTCGTTTGAATGCGAGGAAGAAAGACTTCAGTGACGTCCTCGATCCATTCGAGATCGACGACGACTGGTTTCATCTCGAACTGGTCGGATTCCAGGTCATCCCGAATCCAAAGCTGAAGAAGCAGTTGAGAGACCGGATCGATCACACAATCACTCGCCTCGGACTCAACGACTACCAATTTCGGAAGGAACGCGGGGACATCGCTGAAGACTACTGGAGCGGTGATCGCTCATTCCGAGTTTTGAGGAAGGAAGCTCCATTCATGCTTCATGAACTCCGTCGTCAGCGACGACTCTTACCCCAGGACGCGAACACGTGACAGTCACAGACAACTGCCCATTGTTCCAACCTCAGAGAGTGGAAGTCGCGCGGCACACGGATATCATGCCGCCTCGCAGTCCGCATTCGCCACCGTCATCGAGGAAGCACAATGAGTTTCGAAGGCCGAAATGTTCTCATCACGGGAGCGTCGCGGGGCATCGGGCGGGGAGCCGCCATCGAGCTGGCTCGGCGGGGGGCCAATGTGGCGATCAACTTTCGATCTCACCCCGACGAAGCCGCCGAAGTGGCTCGTGAAGTGGAGGACCTCGGACGCAAGGCGCTGCTGGTGCAAGCCGATGTCTCGGATCAGGCCGCCGTGGAAGAAATGGTGGCCAAGACCGTCACTGAGTTCGGTCGGCTGGACATGTTCGTTTCGAATGCCGCGTACAGTGATCGAGAATTGATGATCGACGCCGATATGGACGGCTTTCGACGCACGATTGATGTCAGCATGTGGGGTGCGTTCTACGGCGTTCGAGCCGCAGCGCAACAAATGGTGCAGCAAGGCAAAGGCGGCGCGATCACGGTCGTCAGTTCTCCACACGCCGTTTTGGCGATCCCCACATCGATGGCCTACAACATGGCCAAAGCGGCGATTGACCATATGGCTCGAACGGCCGCCATCGAACTGGCGTCGCATCGGATTCGAGTCAACATTGTGCATCCCGGCTGGATCGATACGCCCGGCGAACGCAAGTTTTTCTCGGAAGAACAAATCCAACAGGGTGCCGGCAATCTGCCGTTCGGGCGACTGGGAACGACCGAGGAAATCGGCAAGGGCATCGCCTACACGCTTTCGGACGACGCCGCTTACATGACCGGCAGCACTTTGACGCTCGACGGCGCGGTCAGTTTGCCGTGGTGGTCCAATCGAGCGGATGGCGAAATGTAAGCTCAGTTCGAGTGCAGACGTTTTTCGGCCTAAAACGCGCGGCCCGTTGGGCACTGCGGTCAAACGAGCGAATTTCGTCCGCGTGGAGAATCGTTCGATCGTTCCGCGAGGCGACGCACCAAAACAAACTCAACAGTGCAATTCGACGTCGACGATCTCGTAAGCCGTCATGTCGATGAGAATCGTGTCGTCTTCGATGTTGAGACCCACGAGCGGTCGTCCGTGGAAGTCTCGCGAGCGAGCAAGATGCGGTGTTCGAAAACATTTCAGATGCACCTGCCGGGCACGCCCTTCGGTCTCGATCAACCGCAACACAAAGCCTCGTGGCGGCGCGGCTTCCTCAGTCGGCTCCTCGGGGGCATCGTTTTCCGTTTCAAGATCATTCCCCAATTCTGAAAGCTCGTCCGGCGGCGGCACGATGATTGGCATGACGCGTTGGATTTGCACGTTCCTTTCCGGGATGTGAAAGAACCATCCCGAGTCGCCCATTCGCGGCGGCCCGGTTTTTGTCGGCATCACATGCACGGGCACCATTGCGTCCATTGCCGCCTGCATCGGATAAGCGTCGTCGAGCACCACCACGAAGCGGAAATGCCGCTGCGATTCGCCTTCCGGAATCAGAATGCTGTCGAGCATCCGCATGCCGATCTTGCGGTGAAACGGTAATCCCATGTTGACGATCGTCGTCCGCTCGGACGGCGAGGCCATTTCGAAGTAGTACGGGCTCTCGAAGCGTTCCATGCGAAAGCCTTGAGCCTGCTGCAAAACCGTGCGAGTCAACGCCGCAGCGGGATCGTTCCAGGCGAAGCGGCTGACGAAATAGTTGCTCCATGGATCACCTTCCACAGTGCGGTCGGTGTCGAGTTCGATGTCCACTTCCAGGACGTTGCGGCCGCGCCACACCCGTGTCGTCTGCTTGAATCCCGCCACGCGAGCGTTGTTCGTTTGGTCAACAATCCGACCGGTGGTGACAATCTCGCCCAGGAACGGCCCGGCGCACGTGACTTCGCTCGATTCGATCCGCATCTCCGAGTAATACGACGAGTCCTCGATCACGTCTTCGCCCACCTGCTTCTCGAACTTGCGTTCGCGCGGGAAGCGAAACGCCAACTGCTGGCTCAATCGATTCGGCGACCGACCGTGTCCCTTGACCTTTTGAATGCCGCCCGTCGCCTCGTTGAGGATGACTTCGAAGTGTTCGGCTCGGAGCAGAAACGCTTCGGCCATCGGCGTTTTGGTCACCGCCGGTTGCACCGAATTCGGTCCGCCGTTGGGAATCCATGCGAATCCGGAGCCGGGAACTTCGAGCGTCACGGCTTTGCGTTGTTCGTCGAATTGAACGTACTTGATCGGGCCTTCCGCCTTTGGACACGCGATCAAATCCGGTAACTCGACGGTCACCGTGCGAGCGAACGACAACGAATTCAGCACGAGAAACCCGGCCTGCTCAGCGGCGCCGCTCATCACCAAACTCGCGAGCCGTTCGACCGAGGCCGACTCGAATTCGCCGATGACCTGTTCCGCGTGTGCGATGTCCGCGGCGTCCGCGTCCGGCCCGCCTTTCTCGACGATCGTCTCGCGCTCGAAATCGTCGTCGCAGTTCAGAACTTGATTCAACAGAGCTTTCGCGGTGCGGTCGAAAAATTCGGCCCGCTCATAACGATGCCGGCGGATGAAGTGCTTGGCAAAACGACTCGACGGATCAGGGTCACGGCGAGCGGCGTGCTGGATCAGATACGGCGAGAAGTATTCCTCGGCATCGTGCTTGGAGAGTCGGCCGGCGGCGTCGGTATCGGAGAAGAATTCTTCAACCGTGACCCAGCGGCCGAGACACTGCGAGTACTTCTGCATCCGCCGGAAGTCGTCAAACCACGGGGCTCGGACATCGGGCCAACGCGCAAACATCAAGCCGGCCACGTGGTCCTGCTCCATGGTCTCGGCCATCCGCATCGGGAATCGCAGATAGCTCGACGCGCTGTCGCCAGCCAGCGGGATTCTCGTAAAGGCGTCGATCAGATTGCCGTCGCAGCCTTCCCACTGAATGCGGCTTTGCTCCGCGTCCGGATAAATGCCGTCGTCGAGCGCGATATGCAGTGCGCCGTGGTAGCCGTATTTTCTTAGCAATTGCGGATGCTGCGACGTGAACCCGAAGCGTCGCCGAGCCCACGTCTTCGGTGTGCGATTGAAGAGCTTTCTAAAGAGTTGGTGGCCTCGTTCGAAATCCCACATCGCCGAACCGAGCGGCAACAGCGACGTCGCGCATTCGTCGTACTCGCCGCCGAGGATTGAAATCGTACCCGCATCCCAGGCGTCGCGAAGCTTGGCGATGAGCTGCGGTTTCTCGTCCGCGATTTGCTGGAGATCTGCGCCGGAGATCATGAAGTTGGTCGTCTTGCCGGAATCCAACACGGCTTCGAGTTTGTCGTCGGCGTGTTCGGGCACGACCAAGCACACATCCAAGAGATAACAGTCCACGGGATAGAAGCGTTCGCGAGCTTCCATGAGGGACTCGAAACAACCTCTCAAGTGGGTCTGGGCGGTCGAACCGTCGTTGGCAAGTGCGGCTTCGGCGGCCGAGATGGCTTCGCGGTGCAAATGCACTTCGTCGAGATTGCTGAAGTAGTGCATCTGCCGCGTCAACAATTCCATTTGCAGATACGCGGTGCCGAGTGCCAAGAAATCGGCGACCAAATCGGGATCGATTTCCGCATCGCATTCGACGGGCGCGATTGCCGCTTGGACGGCCGCGTCGCGGTCCTTATCGACGACGACCACCGTGGCTCCGTCTTCGATCGCGCGTTTTTTCCAACCGCCCGGCAACCAGCTCTCGCACGCGGTCGGGACCAAGATCAAGCGATTTTCGACCGTATCGGGCGGCTCGTCGGCGCGATGCCAGTTGGCGACCACTTTTGACGTACCCATCAGCACCGGGTGCCACGCCACGGAAAACGCATTCAATAACCCGCCCGCGTCCTTTTCGTTCGGTTCGGTGGGAAAGTCTTCGAGGCTGTGGCTGGGAATGAGAATGATCAGGTCTTCGAACGCTGGCATCGAACGCGAGTCCCCAGGGGTTGTGCGGCTTCGTTTTGGACGGAATGTCTCCGCGCGAGATTATCGGCGGTGCAGTTGGAATCGCAACCGGCTGGAAACCAGTCAACAACGGCCCGGCTTGCGGCGCGCAAGCTGCGATACCTCAGATCAATACCGATTTGACCGCGACATGTTTCGCAAACGCGACAAGTTGTCGAAACAACTCGGTCGCATGGCATCAAAGTGTTGCCCAAACGCAACATGGCCTCTGACAACGCGAGTGCAATGTCCAGAAACCCGCCAAACCGAATGCGATTCCAACGCCCGCGCCGAGCACTGTTCGCCGTCGTGGCGCTGGTTCTGATTGTGGCGTGGAGCGACTCGGCGAACGCGGGCGGTTGGATGTTTCAGCGCTCGTACTATTCGCACAATGTCGCCGCATCGGAGCAGCAGAGTTTTCCGCGACCGAATCATCGATCGGCCTATCGTCGACCGGTGTACGATTCGTCGCCCGGTTTCTCGGTCCGCAGCGGTTATCGCTACAACCGCTACCAACTCCGATCGGGGACGGACGGTTCAGACGTCACGGTCATCCGCGAGGGCTGGATCCAGGAACGCTGACGCGCGAGTTGCCTCAAACGCCCACGAATTCAGGACGACCACGAACCGGCGGCGATGGATTCGTGGTCGCCCTGAAGTCGTGGGGAATCACCCGGCGTTTCGACGGAACTTCGCGATTGGTACGCTTCGCCCGTTGACGCTCCCGCCAAGTCGCTTTTCGCCCGGAAAACGGCGAATGCTCGGGAGAACACTCGCCGGGATTCAAATCGCATGACGGCTCAGTTCGTGACAACTCGACGCGTGGAGTTCTGCCATACGGACATGGCGGGCATCATGCATTTCTCGAATTTCTACCGCTTCATGGAGCAGGCCGAGCACGAGTTCTTTCGTTCGTTGGGCCTGTGCATCATGGAGCCGCAAGAGGATGGATCGACCATCGGCTGGCCTCGCGTTTCGGCGTCTTGTCGCTTCGAGTCGCCGGCCAATCACGAAGACGACGTTGAAATTCGCGTCTGGGTGACCCGCAAAGGCGTCAAGTCACTGACGTTTAAGATGGAGTTTTTCCACGACGGTCGGCGCTTGGCTCAGGGACAACTCAAAACGGTGTGCTGTCGCGTTCGTCATGGGCACCCGTTGGAATCGATCGAAATCCCGGCCGCTTACTCCGACCTGATTCACGAAGCCGAACCACAACCATGAGCGAACACGCGGATCTTGAAGTTTCCGAACTCACCAAGTCGTTCCCGACGCCGGACGGTGCGCTGAACATCCTGAAAGGGACGGACCTGGACATGCAACGCGGCGACGCGCTGGCCGTCACCGGACCGTCGGGCTCGGGGAAAAGCACGCTGCTGTACATCCTCGGCCTGTTGGATTCGCCGACGGCTGGAACCGTGCGAATCCTGGGAGCGGATCCGTTCGCCTTGGGTGAAGCCGAACAGGCCGCGTTTCGGAACAAGAATGTGGGCTTCATCTTCCAAGATCATCACTTGTTGCCGCAGTGCTCGGTGCTGGAAAACGTGATGCTGCCGGCGTTGGCCGGTGCGGGAGCCGATGCCGCCGCCGAAGCGCGGGCTCGGGAACTGCTCGATCGTGTCGGCATGTCCGCTCGAGTCTCGCATCGCCCGGCCCAGATCTCCGGCGGAGAACGACAGCGAGTCGCCGTGTGCCGCGCGTTGATCAATCAACCGGCGATGTTGCTGGCCGACGAACCCACGGGCAATCTCGACCCGAAAACGGCGGACGCGGTGGGGTCGCTGCTGTTGGAATTGAACCAAGAGCAGAACACGATTCTGGTCTGCGTGACTCACAGCATGTCGCTGGCGAATCGATTTCCACGTCGCATGGAATTACAGGACGGCTCCTTGGTCAACGCTCCAAATCAACAGGATTGAAGCCATGACGCCTATCGCCAAACGCAAGCCAGGTCAGACCTTCTTGAGCTTGGTGACTCGACCCGTCTTCACCCATTCGGCCACGAAAATGTTGCCATCGGCATCGAAGCAGGCATCGTGCGGGTGAATGAATTTTCCCGGCAGCCACTTTTCTCGTTCGTTCCGCATTTTGAAACCGTCGAGAGCGAGCTTTCTCCAGTCATCGTCGTCGCCCAACTGAGCCACGACGTTGTTCTGCTTGTCCAGCAGAGTGATGCGGCAATGCAAATCCGGCACCATCAGCAAGTCGCCTTGCACGTCGATGTCTGCGGGAAAGAGAAAGCCGTCCAGTGAATTGAGGTGATTTCCTTCCAGATCAAACCATTGCAATCGTTTGTTGGCTCGGTCCGCGACGACCAGCTTTGGCGTGTCGTCCCGATTGTCCAACCACTGCCCGTGCGGCGTGCGAAACTGACCGGGGCCGGAACCGATGCCGCCGATCGTGCGAACGTATTTGTCGTTCTTGTCATATTGGTGAATCAGATTCGCGCCATAACCGTCACCAAGAAAGTAACCGCCATCCGGCGAGAAACTTGTGTTTGTGGGTCGGTACGCCACCCCTTCGCCGTATCGTCCGCAGTCCTGCTTCAAGTCTTGCAGGCCCTTTCGCCAGACGATTTCTCCCTTCATGTTCATTTTCACGAAGTCCATCGTGGCGTCGCTGGCCGCCAGATAAAGGAATTGCTCCGAGCCTTCGGTTCGAATGTCGATTCCATGCCCGCGACCGGTGGGGGCTGGGTCCGGCGCAACCGCATGGTGAAAACCGCCGAGCGACTTCACGAATTTCCCCGCAGTGTCAAACACGAACACGGAACCCGGATCACCGTAATGCGTGACGTAGAGCTGCCCCTCTTGATCGATCGTGACGCCGTGCGAGGCGTTTCCGTAGTGCGCACCCTGAGGGAGATGCTCCATGCCCCAGTCGTGAATGCATTCGTACTGATATGCCCCCTTGCCGATGACCACGTTTTTGAGACCGGACTTATCTTGGGCATGGACGAACGGGGCAGCGATTGGAGCCGCCAACGATGCGACTGCCGCCTGTTTCAGAAAGGCGCGGCGAGTCGTGCGATTGCTGTTGGGTGGGTGAGATGGCATCGAACAACTCCAAGTTCTTGACGTGTAAATCAAATGCGCCCTCATCTTTGTAGTCGAGATCCCGTCGCGTCAATTCTACTCGCTGATATCCTGAGCAGAATGCAGATTCCGCCAGTTGCCCGGTTGTTTCCGTTGGGCGTAGAATCGCAAGGTTCGCGATTCCGAACACCGTTGCGTTTGGCCGAAATGCCGATCCTCGGAGACCCCTTTTTCAGATAGCTTCTAAGTTCGAGTTTGTCACATTGCGGGGGATCGGGGTCTGGCTTACGTATTTCAGATTTGGCGGGCGTTCGAAGTGGAATTCATCAACAACGCCAAA
>JAQBZS010000145.1 GCA_027622115.1 Planctomycetota bacterium
ATCGCCAGATTGGCACACGCCGCCTCTTTTCCACGGTTTTCCATCGAATGGGACGATCGCACCCCTTGCCATCACACTCGCCGGCATCGGTGGCGCGAACAATATTGGGATGATCAATTCGACCGACGACCTCGATTTCTCGCTCGAAACGGGCGACCATGTTCGCTTTGCTCATTCTCTCTTCGTGCAGAATCTTCAAGGCGACCAGACGTTTCAATTTCGTATGGTACGCTTTGTAAACGACGCCCATCCCACCCCGTCCCAACTCCTCCATTAAGACATATTCGCGCAGTTGCGTTGCTTCAGTTGGTAAGATCGGCTGTTCGATCAATGTGTGATCGACGTTGTATTGCGAGTCGTTCAACACTGCGAATTCTCCCAGGCCCGAACGCGAAACGAGTCTCCGAATATACGAAGAGTGGTTGACTTGGCCCAGTGTGCGCCATGCCGTTTCCTGCGATTGATCGTGAATGTCCGTCGTACGAAATGCGCAAGAAAACCAGGAACTGTGAAGTAGCCTCAAACGCAGGTCACAAATATCAGTCGGCCTTCACGAGCTTCTCCAATTCGGGAATCCGCTTCTTCGCTTCTGCGACCGCCGACTTGTCCTGGCCGTCGCTCAAGACTGCCTTCCAGAGCGAGATCGCAGCTTCGGCCATGCGACTGCGTTGGGTGACATACTGCTGCGGCAACTTGCCGCTCGCGTAGGCGTCGAGACCTCGCGCTTGAGCCTCCAGGAACAGACGTTGTTCGGCGATGTCCTCCTGGTCCCACGGTCGAATCGTGCGGCTGTCATAGTCTTGCAGCAGGCCGAGTGCTTCCTTGCCGGCAACCGTATCGGGCCAGCGTTTCCAGACACCCTTGACCAACATCAAGCCCGAGTACTGCGATTTGACGTCCTGCAATCGCTGTTTGCCTTCCTTCAAGAGGCTTGCCGAAAACTCGTCGCGATTCGGCGCGGCGTCGTCGGCGAATCGGATGGCTGGATGCGCTTTCGCCAACTTTCGACGTTCGGCCAAACCCGCTTCCAACCAGGCATACAAAGGTGCGAGCTTCGCGCCGGTGGGCACCGAGTGGCCCATACCTGGGACAACCCACACTTTGCTGCGCACGCCGACGGCTGACAGGATCGGTGCTCGAAACCGCTCGACCTCGGCTTGGTTGAAGTCGCTGTCGCCCGTGATGTGTGCCACACTGAGTCGGTCGATCGCACGATGTCGCAGCCAAGATTCGGGCCGCAAATCTCCGGCCGCACACACGGGAATCACGCCGCCAAACAATTCCGTCAACGAAAACCCGATCGAACAGGCGACTCGCCCACCGCCCGAGAATCCGCCGATGTATGTGCGGTCTGGATCGATGCGGTACTTGCGGCGGACGTCGTCCAACACGTCCAGCACGATCCGCACGCGCTGCCGCATGTCGGTGTTGTTGCCGGCCTGGTGCGGACCCGCGAACAACACGGCTTCGCGTTGGCAAACCTGCTGCCAATTCCGAAACGCGGTCGACTTTTGACTCGGCGATATGAATAAGATCAACGGCCACGTCTGCCGTTTGTCGTATTTGGGCGGCACGAACAGCTCGTACGTTTGCGCGGTCGAGTCGTAGTTGGTGAGCCAACCCGCGGGCGTTTCCTTGGGACTCTGATTGGCCAATGCGAAGACCCAATCGAGTCGCGTTGCTGCGGTGACCGCGACGTTTGAGTCATAGCCCGGTTGACCGAAACACGGCGAGGCCGCGACCACGCTCCCGAGCAGCACCGCAACTCGCGAGAACATCGAAGCCGACACGTTCCAGACCGACAGTTTCTTCACGACGATCGCTTGCATTTCACGCTCCCTTGGTGTGGCTCGACGTGCCGCGCAACCGACGCACGACATTGGTAATCCGGCGAATGGCGTCATCAATTTCTTCGGGCGAGTTTTCGATGCCGACCGAGAATCGCACCGACGACTTGTAGACCTCCGGCTCGCGACCCATGGCCACCAGCACCGGCGCGGGGTCGGCCGATCCGCTGGCACAGGTACTTCCCAACGAACACGATACGCCGACCAAGTCCAACGCCACCAGCAACGCCTCGCCGTCCGCACCGGGGAAGGCGATGTTCAGCGTGTTCGGCAACCGATGCTCGGGCGAGCCGTTCACGATTGCGGGATCACACGCTTCCAGCAGCCCGGCTTCCAATCGGTCGCGCAGGGCGAGGATTGTCTGTCGGCGTGCGTTTTGGTCCGCGTCCCAGATTTCAAGAGCCTTGGCCATGCCGACAATGAGTGCCACGGGCTCGGTGCCGGGCCGACGACCGGCTTCCTGATGGCCTCCGAACAGGTAGGGTGCGAGCCGACAGTCTTCGCGCAGCAACAAGGCACCGATGCCGCGCGGACCGTGAAACTTGTGGGCTCCCAGTGCCAGCGTGGAAACGCCCAACTCGCGAAAGTGTACGGGGATCTTGCCGACCGCTTGCACGGCATCGAGATGCAGTGGCACTCCATGACGGCGGCACTGCTTTGCGAGCGGGCCAATATCTTGAATCACGCCGGTTTCGTTGTGAGCCAGAATCAACGTCACGAGCTTGACCCGATCCCACGGTAGGTCGTCGTATTGGTCAAGCAGCATGCGGCCATCGGCGTCAACGTTTAGGTGCTGCGTGCTCCAGCCGGAACTTGCGAGCGACTCGCAGGACTCGACCGTGGCCGGGTGTTCGCCGGCGGTGAGCACGATGGTGCCGGGTTCACCGCGAGTGAATCCGAAAATGGCGAGGTTCGAAGATTCGGTTCCGCCACTCGTGAACACGACTTCCTTGGGACTCGCACCCAGAATCCGAGCGATCGTTTCGCGAGCGTCCTCGAGTGCTTGCCGAGCCTTTCGACCGTGCTGATGCCGGCTGCCGGGATTGGCGTAGTGGGCCGAGAAGTGTTCGGACATGGCTTCCACGACTTGCGGAAACGGTCGCGTCGTGGCGTTGTTGTCGAGATAGATCGGGGTCATGGTCGGTCCGTGTGGGGGCAAAGCTTGTTTTTTTGTGAAGATGCGCTTTCCAGCTTGCGTTGCAGTGTACTCAGCGGGAGCAGCCGACGTAGCTCGTTGAACGTTAAGCGAGCCTATTTCGTCCGCGTGGAGAATCGGTGTCGAAGATTTCGGGAGGGTGGTTGAATCACGACGAAACGTGACCGCTGCCATACACTGACATCGGGATTGCTGCTATTACTCGGGAAAACTCGGACCACCAATCATCCGACATTCACAACAGGAGTTCCCATGTCGATGTCTCAAATCCATCCACGGCTCGCAATTTTCGCAGCGATGATCGCGTGCTGTGCGAGCTTCGTAACGGCTGCTGACTGGCCGCAGTTTCTTGGTCCGACTCGCAACGGCATTTCGACCGAAACCGGTTTGATCAAGACCTGGCCGACGGATGGTCCACCGGAAGTCTGGCGACAAGTTGGCGGTGGCGGCATGTCGGGTGTCGCGATCGCCGACGGGCAAGCGATCACGTTGGTGCAACGCGACGATAAGCAACTTGCCGTGGCTCTCGACGCCCAAACCGGCAAGACCAAATGGGAAACGGAACTGGCACCGTTCTACAAGAACCAAATGGGCAACGGGCCGCGGGGCACTCCGGCAGTTGCCGACGGCTCCGTCTATGTGTTTACAGGAGAAGGCATTCTCGCCGCGTTGAACGCCAAGACCGGCGCGCTTGATTGGAAAACCAACGCCGTGAAGCAAAACGGGGGCCGAGTGGCCGATTACGGCATGGCGTGCTCGCCGCTGGTCGTGGGTGACAACGTGATCGTAACCGTAGGGGCCGAAGGTGCGACTGTTGTGGCCTACAACCGCAAAAGTGGCGATGTGGCTTGGAAATCGCTCGGCTCCGATCCCGCCGGCTATTCGTCACCGACCGTGTTGACCGTGGCCGGCAAGCAGCAGTTGATCGCGTTTACGGGGGCCTCGGCAATCGGCGTGGAACCGCTATCGGGCAAGCTTCTGTGGAAGCACCCTTACAAGACCGCTTACGAATGCAATATCGCCACACCGCTGTTGGTCGACGGTGATGTGTTCATTTCGTCGGGCGAAAACCACGGCAGCGTGTTGCTCAACATCAAGCCAAGCGGCAAGAGCTTCGCCATCTCCGAAGTCTGGGCCTCGAACGGTGGCGGTGCCGTGATGCGAAACGAATGGCAGACATCGGTTTTGCTCGACGGGTATTTCTATGGCCTGGACAACGTGGGAAGCGCCGGACCGGTGACGAACTTGGTGTGCGTCGAAGCCAGGACCGGCAAGGGTGTTTGGCGCAAGCCCCGGTTCGGCAAATCCAACTTGACCTACGCCGACGGCAAGCTGTTCTTGACCACGATGAAGGGCGAACTGGTTGTCGTCGCCGCGTCACCGAAGGGTTTCGATGAACTCGGACGCGTGAAGGTGATGGGGATGACGCGACAAGCCCCGGCACTGGCGAACGGTCGGATTTACGTGCGAGACGAAAAAGACATCATCTGTTTCGACGTCCGAGCGAAGTAAGGTTGTTCGTGATGAACGGTGAATTATCCGAAGACCGGCTTTTTGCCATTCGCGAAATCACTTTCCTTCGGCTGCCCACTTCCGCATCAGAGCGATGTTGTTTTCCAAAACTTTCAAATGGGCGGGGTCGTTCTTTCGCTTCAGAGTCTTGATGTAGACCGCCATGTCGCTGTCATACATCTCGGTCGATTCAGGAGCGCGGCCCTTGTCGTCGGTTTCGATCATCCACGCATCGAGACGACCTCGCAGTTCCTTGAGCTTGCCGGCATGGGCCGGCGAGTTCGCCAAGTTGTTGATTTCGTGCGGGTCGTTGGTCACGTCGTAAAGTTCTTCCGGCGGGCGCACGTCGCGGAATAACAATTGTTGCACGTCGTTCAACTTGCCGGCCCGACGCCACTCACGCAGTGCGATCAAGATGGCTTTGGCGTCTTTGTAAGCGCAGGGTTGAAGGTACGGGCGATTGGGCAGGAAGTTGCGGATGTATTTGAAGTCCTGGGTTCGCACCGACCGCATGTGGTCCACCGTTTCGTCGCAGCGATCCCGGGCGGCGAACACGGCTTCGCGAGCCACGTAGTCCGCCGCAAGAATGTTCCGCGCCTGCATCGTCCGAGGAACCGAGATGCCGGCCGCGGCCAGTGAAAGAGCCGCGATGTCGATGTGCTCGACGACGTCATCACGGACGGTTCCCGCTTGAATTCCCGGCCCTGCGATGACGAGCGGTACGTGCAATCCTTCGTCATACATGAACTGCTTGCCGCGAGCGTGGCTGATCCCATGATCGGTCATGAACAGGACGAGCGTGTTGTCTCGCACGCCTTCCTTCTCAAGCCGGGCGACGACTTCTCCGACCATCACGTCGGTCATGCGAACCGAATCCAGATAGGCGGCCCAGTCTCGAACGATGTCGGGATGTTTTGGGTAGTAAGGCGGCAACTTCACAACATCGATCGAGGTGCGACTGCCGAGTTTCTTTTCCGCGGCGGACGAGATCTTTTCCCAACCGCCCGCATCCTTCCCGCGAAGTTTGCCGCCTGGAGTTTGAATTTGTGCGAAGAACGGCTGACCTTTCTTTCGCTTCGACCAATCGTTGCCGTCGTAGACCGACTGGTTCCACTCGAAGTTGTAGTCGGTCTTGCCGAGTCTCCGATTCATCGGCCAGCCGGTGATCGATGTGTGATATCCGGCTTCCTGAAAGAGCTTCGGAACCAGCTTGATGCCCTTCGGCAAATGGATCTTCGCGGTGCCTCGTCCGCTGCGGTGGTGCTGGGTTCCGATGCTGGTCTGGTACATCCCGGTGATGAATGCCGAACGACAGGTCGAGCAGACCGGCGCGGTCACGTAGGCGTTCGTAAATTTCACGCCGCGAGCAGCAAGCTTGTCGACATTGGGGGTCGCGACCGCAGTTTCGCCATAGCACGAGAAGTTCGCCGACATATCGTCCGGAATGATCCAGACGATGTTCGGACGCTCGGCGAAGATTTGTGTTGTTAGTCCAATTGCCAGGAGCAGTAGTGCGACAAGGGTGCGATGCATGGTTCGATTCATGAGTAAGACGGTTCCGGGCGTTGCAGCTTTTTCGAATTCCGATGGAGGCGCGGGCACCAATGTCCAAGCTTGATAAGGCGGATGGACGCTGGCTGGTGAAGTTGTGCCAGCGAATCTCGCAAAGTCTAAGCTGAGCGACTTGAACAATCAAAAGTAGAAGCGATCTGAAAAAGGGGTCTGACCTAGCGTGTTGAAAATCTTGGGGTGACACGGGAAACAGTTCAAGCAGGTTTTGAACTCGGAATGGGGGAGGGGGTCGGGTGGTTCAAAGGTGGAACCTGGAGCACTCGTAAGGCGAGCGGCGGACAGCAACGCGACTACGTTCCAATTCTGTAGACCTCTGTCGACTGCGCAGCAGGATTGGCCCGGATTGCATGAAAATGCCGAGTGTAGCGCATTCTTTCGCCGCGCAGAATGGTTCACTTGCTACAGTTATTCACTGTATTTTGGGTGAAAATACCCAGTCCGCGTAAAGCAACTTTACAAATCGTTAAGATTCAGCAACATGCAATTCACGGAACGGCGTGTGCTTAGACTCCAACAGCTTTCCCTCATTGAGCCATCTCCTCTAAAGGGGTACGGAGACATGCAATTTCGAGTACTGACTGCTGTTGAATTGTTTGATGCGAATCCCGTTCAGCACGTCGAATTCGACAACCAGATGCAGAACGAAGGCTGGTCCAAGATCGACACCGATGCCAACGCGTATTGCGCAGCATTCGAAGCCGAATGCGACGCAGACGTGAATCGAGTTGCCGAAGCGGACATCGAACGCGCTGCCCGTGCCGCCGGCGTGGCGCTCTGGGACGGGATTTGTGTCATGTCGGATGTGGAAACCGAGGACCAACCGCAAGATGCACTGGTCGATCAATTTGCCTTCAATCCAGCCTGCTGAGTCGATCAGACGATTTCGTGGATCGGCTCGTTGCCTTCGTCCACAAGATACTGCGGTGTGCCGGCCTGATCGAAGATTCGAACACGGCCGACATCCAAACCCGCATTCTTGTACAGCGTGGCGAAGACTTCCTGGAACTTGACCGGTCGATCCGCCGCGTGTTCTCCCTTGCGATTCGTACTACCGATCACCTGCCCGGTTTGCATGCCGCCGCCTGCCAGCATGGCACACGAAACTTGCGGCCAGTGATCACGGCTGTTGCGGGCGTTGATCTTCGGCGTCCGGCCGAATTCGCCCCACACAACCACGGACACGTCGCGGTCCAAACCACGCTCGTGCAAGTCGGTCACCAGCGCCGACAGACCTTGGTCCAGCAACGGGAATTCCTGTCGAGACCGCGGGAAATTCATCCCGTCGCCGCCGTGCCAGTCCCAACGGCTGTAATTGAGCGAGACATAGCGGGCACCGGCTTCGACCAACCGACGCGCCACGCAAAAGTTCTCGATCATTTTCGGCGCGCCGTCTCGCTGGAACTTTTCGTCGCTCTTGCCGTAACGAGCCACGATTTCCGGATCCTCTTTCGAGAGATCCAAGGCATCCGCCAATTTCGACGACGTCAAAATGTTGACCGCTTGCTGCGTGTAGACATCCATACTTTCCATCGAGCCGCTTTGATCGGCGTCGCGGCGAAACGCGTCAAACGCTCCGCGCAGGTGGTCTCGATCCTTGAGGCGGTCGAGCGTGATGCCTTGCAGCACCATGTTTTCATTGGAACTGCGAGCCGTGCGACCCACGAGATTGAACGGGCTGTGTGAAACTCCCAGGAAACCACCGATGCCCGGTTCGCCCCAAGTGCGGTTGCCGGTGGCATACATCAGGGCCACGTTGGGCGGCACGGCACGATTCACCGGACCTTGCAGTTTGCTCACCCAGGAGCCGCCTGCCGGCCAACCACCCGGCGGTTGCCGCTGGCTGCCGAATCGACGACCGGTCATGCATTGGTATCCGTCATGCCGACCATCGGCGTCACTGATGGATCGAATGGGGATGAACTTATCCATCATTTGAGCCATTCGCGGAAACAGCTCGCAGATTTCGATACCGGGCACATTGGTCTGAATCGGCCGAAATTCGCCGCGAATCTCGACGGGGGCCTCGGGCTTGAGATCCCACAAATCCAGATGCGATGGGCCTCCGGGCAAGTAGATATTGATGATGGCTTTATGCGAACTTCCGGACCCGCTGGAATCTTCAGCTCGCAAGACCTGAGGCAACGCCACGCCGCCGAGTGCCATGCCGCCGATGGTCAAGAAGTTTCTCCGCGACAGTCCGTCGCAGTGTCCAGCCTTTTTGTCCGGTCGACCGAGAATTGTCAGCATGGTTGTATCCTGAGCGAATGATGAAAGAGGGCCGATACCCTCGTTTATCGGCATCAACGTGTGTTGATACGATAATTCTCTTCACGGAAGGCAGTCAACGATAGTGTGGGCGGCAAAGAATGCCGTGAGCGACAGAATTCAGAATTCAGGCTGGGGATTGGAAATGAGCGGAAAAATCGCGGTTGTGGCTGTTCACGGAGTCGCCGACCAACGCAAGTCGGAAACCGCCGAACCGACGGCGGCGCTGTTGGAATCCGTCGGTTTCATTCGAAATGAACCCGATGCCGCCCTGGATCCAGCACCCACAGTGCATCTCCGAGGAATTCCCGGCGCTCAAACGACGGCCCCACTCTTTTCGATTTTCAAGAGGCTGTGGCACACGTTTTGGCAGACACCGCTCTTCCTTCGCGGTCGAGACCCGAAATCCACGCGGCCGGAAGACCTGGGTAATCTGTTTACGGAATCCAGTGTCGAACACGTGCGACTCGACCTGGACCACGACTACGAAACGCCCCGGATCGGCTTGACCAAGAATGACCTGAACGTCGATGTCCACGAAATGTACTGGGCCGACGTTTCACACCCCGGGCGGCCGGGGATCCCATTTTTCTACACGCTCTATCGCGTGCTGTTTCACTTGAGTCACGCCGGACTGAAAACGATCGATGCGGCTGCCTTCGCCAGTCGATCACGCAATGAAACCGCGGCAGGCATGTGGTATCGATGCTTACGACCGTTGCATTGGCTCAGCGACGTGTGCCTCACATCCGTGATTCCGCTGTTGAACGTCCTGCTGCTGGCCGTCTTGTTGCTCATTCTGCCTGCCAACGCCGTCGAGTTCTTCGAACGAGCCGATTTCCGAGTGCAGGCGAGCGTCGGCTTTTTCACCGCCGCGTTTGTGATCGCCGGAATCCTCTTGTTCGTGAAATACGGACGAGTCTCTCCGGCAATTCGACTTTGGCTCGTGCCCTATTTCGCCACGGGCGGGTGGATCTCTCACGAGCTTTCTTTGGTGGAAAACTCCAAGGCAGCTGCGGTTCAAGCGGCGATGTTTCATACCGAATGGCTGTTTCTGGTACTAAACCTCGCGTGGGCCGTGCTGCTGTCGAGCATGTTGGTTTCGTTCGTCGTGAGCTTGTGTTTGTGTTGTTGCGGCACGATTCATCGGCGAGTCGCGTTGACTCACGTGTTCTCCACGATGATTCCCTCGACCGTGTTCCTCTACGTCACGTTGGCGCTTTATGCCGCCGGGCATTATGTCAGCGGCGTTGCGGTGGGCTTAATCCAACCGAATACCGAGATCGTCGCGGGGGCGGGCGTCAAGATTTCGACCGAATTTCCCAATGCCGTGCCCTGGATTTATACGCTGCATGACTCGTATCCGAACCAGGCCGCGTTTTTGGAAGATTTGCTGAGGGCGAGTGCCGGTCCGGCTTTTTCCTATCTATTTTTCGGCACTTTGATCGGCCTCGGTGTCGCCGCGGTCGGACTGCTGCGATCGATTCTCGCGAAGGCATCCGTGGAGTCGCCGGCGAGAATTCGAGCATTGGGACGATCGCTCGATCGCGGCTATCGATGTTGGTTTCGACTGGGCATCCTGATCGGATTTCTTGCGATTCCGGTGGTCGCGATCATCGGTCGACAACTCTTGCGAATGCCGCCCTACGACGCGTTTGACACGAGCCATTACATTTTGGCGATAGGTCGAATCCTCGGTTTAATTTCGATCGCGATCGGCGTGCTGGCTCTGCTCCCGGTCGTTTCCGGCTGGCTTCGCAGGAAGTCGGATGTCTTTTGGATGGCCTTGGACACCATTCAGGATGTGGACGTCCACCTTCGCGAACACCCCCAGGGCCGCACAGAACGCGTGCGAATCGCAACGCGCTTATATTCATTGCTCAAGCGACTTTCCGACGATGAATACGATGGCATCGTGATCTTCTCGCACAGTCTCGGATCGGTGATCTGTGCCGATCTTTTGCGATACCTCGAATTCCGCCGCCGACAAGACGGCGACAACGTGGACGCGACGACCCGCAAGTTGGCAGCGATCCCCATCGGATTCATGACGATGGGCTCTCCACTGCGACAACTGCACAATTGGCGACTGCCGGATCTGTACGCGTGGGTGAATCCCTCGGAACACGGGGGCGAACGGCACGGTCCCGACCCGTTGTCGCTGTTGGGAGTCCGACGCTGGATCAACGCCTATTGCAGCGGAGACTTTGTCGGCCGTTCACACTGGTACGAGGACCACGCTGACGAGCGATGGTCGCACGAGTTGGGGCCGGGCGAAGCCGACGCGATCGAACACGATGTTTGTGTTGGCTACGGATCACACACGCAATACCTGATACCGGGACAAGTGCATGGCGTCCCAAAACACTTGTCCGACTTGATCGAGTTCATTGGTGACTTTCCGAGAAATATGCAAAACACGCCATCAACAAAGGAAGCGCTGAGCCAATAAAACTCGGTGCCCGGCGGGTGTAGGGTGTTGAAAACTCGCTCTTGACTGACGAATTCTTTGGCGCAGGTTTCGTGCAAGGGGTGGCTGG
>JAQBZS010000146.1 GCA_027622115.1 Planctomycetota bacterium
GTTCAAAACCTGCTTGAACTGTTTTCCGTGTCAACCCGAGATTTTCAACACGCTAAGTGTGGCCGCATAGGTCCGGCTACTCCGGCATGCGTAATAGAATCAATTGTCATTCATCGTCGCTCGCTTCGTTCACGTCGGCGACGGATGCTCTTCGCGTTGGGTGACCGCAAGTTTGCTTGATCTCGACCGTATTCGCGAGTTCCAATCGCGGGCACATCACTTGCCGAATCCGCCGGGTGTGGGAGTGATGACGATGACGGCGTCTCCCGCCGACACCGATGTCTGATCGCAGTGATTCAGCTCTTCAATTCGGCCGTTTTGGCGACGGATTTGGGTGTGGCCGACTTGGCCGTCGCCACCACCTTCGAGCCCTTTCGGAGGATGGCTGCGATGGCTCGACAGGATGGCGCATTCCATGTTTTCGAGAAATCGCAGGACGCGTTTGGTTCCGTCGCCACCCTTGAATCGGCCTCGACCGCCGGAATCGGGACGGATCGAGAATTCCTCGACCACGATGGGGAACCGCATCTCGAGGATTTCCGGATCGGTCATTCGTGTGTTGGTCATGTGCGTGTGTACGCCGGACGCTCCAGAAAACGCTCGACCATGATTCATGCGACCGGCCGGTGCACCGGAACAAATCGTCTCGTAGTTCTGGTATCGCTCGTTGCCGTACGTCAGGTTGTTCATCGTGCCCTGGGCGTTGGCCATGGCTCCCAACGCCATCAGCAAACAGTTGGTGACGTGCTGACTGGTCTCGGTGTTTCCGGCGACGACGGCCGACGGGTAAACGGGTTTCAGCATGCAACCGGCGGGCACGATGATCTTGATGGGCTTGAGGCAGCCAGCGTTCATGGGGATATCGCCTTCGACCATCAGCCGAAAAACATACAGCACGGCGGCTCGCGTGACCGGTTCGGGTGCGTTGTAGTTGTTGGCCAGCGCCGGCGACGTGCCGGTGAAATCCACCGTGGCCTCGCGAGCCGATTTGTCGACGGAAATGCGGACGCGGATTGTTTGACCGGTATCCGTGGCATAGGCGTACTCGCAATCCGAGAGTGCATCGATCACGCGACGGACGCTTTCTTCGGCGTTGTCTTGGACGTGATTCATGTAGGCCCGGACCACATCCAAACCAAAGTGCTCCACCATCTTCCGCAGTTCGACCACGCCCTTCTCATTGGCCGCGATTTGGGCTCGCATGTCCGCCATGTTCTGAATCGGATTGCGGGCCGGCCATTCATGCTTCGTGAGCAACTCGACCATCTCCGCCTCGCGAATCACACCTCGATCCACGAGCTTGAAATTGTCGATTAACACGCCTTCCTGATCGACATGCGTCGCGCGTGGCGTCGTGCTGCCGGGCGCCATGCCGCCGATATCCGCATGGTGCCCTCGGGCGGCCACGTAAAAGAGGATTTCGCATTCGGCATCGTCGAACACCGGCGTGACGACGGTGATGTCCGGCAGATGCGTGCCGCCGTTGTAGGGAGCGTTCAGCACAAACACGTCGCCGGGATGCATGTGGCCTTGGTTGAGTTCAATGATTGTCTCGACAGACCGATCCATCGAACCCAGATGCACCGGCATGTGCGGAGCGTTGGCCACCAATGAGCCGTCGGCGGCGAACACGGCGCACGAAAAGTCGAGCCGTTCCTTGATGTTGACCGAGTAGGCGGTGTTCTGCAGCGTGACACCCATTTGCTCGGCAATGGACATGAACAGGTTGTTGAACACTTCGAGCATCACGGGATCGGCGGTGGTGCCGATCGGGGCGGATCGGACCAAGGCTTCGGAACGGCTCATCACGATGTGCCCACGGCTGTTGATTGCAGCAGACCAGCCGGGCTCGACGACGACGGTCTGATGGGGCTCGATGATCAGCGCGGGGCCGGGCATCCGATGTCCGGGAGACAATTCGGATCGCATGTGGATGTCGGCTGAGTGCCAGCGACCGTTCGAGAACACTTGCGTCTGGTTCGCTGAGGCTTTGATCGAGCGCGTCGCGTCGATTTGAGGTTCGTCAATCGCCGCGCCTCCGCCGACCGCCTCGACTTCAATCGCCTCGACGATCAGCTTCTTGTTCTGAAACACAACCCCGAACTGCTTGCGATGGGTGTGTTCAAACGCCGCGACCATCTTGTCCACCGCTTCAAGCGGAACCGCGATGGGCATGTCCGTGCCGTCGTAGCGAATGTGGGCTCGCGAATGCGTCGTGATGTCGGGCGATTCAATGTCTTGACCAACCAATTCCGCCTGCGTTTCGGCCTTCAGCTCCGATTCCGTTTGGTCGATTTCCGGCTGAAGATGCCCGCTCAACTCTTTGACCAGCGCCCGAGCGCGGTTCGAGCGAACTCGGGCCAAACCCATGCCATACGCCGACAGGATGCCCGAGAACGGATGAATCAACACGGTCTCCATGCCCAGCGCGTCGGCGACGGCGCAAGCGTGTTGGCCGCCGGCACCTCCGAAGCAATTCAACGCGTACTCGGTGACGTCGTAGCCTCGTTGCACGGAGATCTTCTTGATCGCATTCGCCATGTTCTCGACTGCGACCTTCAGAAATCCGTCGGCGACTTCTTCGGCCGACGTATTGCCGATCCGATCGGCCAATTCCGCGAATCGCTTCCGCACGATGTCGGCGTCGAGCGGCTGGTTTTGATCGCGGCCGAAGATTGCCGGAAAGAAGGCCGGTTGGAGTTTGCCGACCATCACGTTGGCGTCGGTTACGGCGAGCGGTCCGCCGCGTCGATAGCAGGCGGGACCGGGATTGGCTCCGGCGGAATCCGGGCCAGCCTGAAATCGACCGTCTTGATACGTGAGAATTGAACCGCCACCGGCTGCCACGGTGTGGATCCGCATCATGGGGGCTCGCATGCGGACTCCGGCAACTTCGGTTTCGAAGGCCCGTTCAAGTTCTCCGTCGAAGTGCGACACGTCGGTCGATGTGCCACCCATGTCGAAGCCGATCATCTTTCGAAAGCCCGCAAGCTTGGATGTCTCGACGGCACCGACGACACCACCGGCGGGCCCAGAGAGAATCGCGCCCTTTCCTTGAAACAGTTCGGCCGCCGTCAGACCGCCGGACGACATCATGAACATCAACTTCGGGCCATGACCGAGTTCCTTCGCGACCCTTTCCACATAGCGGCGAAGAATGGGCGACAGATACGCGTCAACCACCGTCGTATCGCCACGGCCCACGAGCTTGACGAGCGGCGAAACCTCGTGGCTGACGGAGACTTGCTCGAATCCCATTTCGCGGGCCAACTGAGCCGCAAGTCGTTCATGAGCGGGATATTTCCACGAGTGCATGAATACGATCGCGAGCGACTCGAATCCGTCCTGTCGCAGCGACTGCAAGGCCGATCGAAACGCCTCGCGATCCAGCGCCGCTTCGACCGTGCCGTCGGCAAGCACGCGTTCGTCGACTTCGATGACTCGCGAATAGAGCTGTTCGGGGAGAATGATTTCCTTGGCGAAAATGTCGGGACGAGCTTGATAGCCGATCCGCAAGCCGTCGCCAAAGCCCTTCGTGATGAGCAGCGCGGTACGCTCGCCCTTGCGTTCGAGCAGCGCGTTCGTGGCGACCGTGGTGCCCATCTTCACCGCATCAATGCGCGAGGACGGTATCGGCTCGCCGTCGGCCACGCCGAGCAAATCGCGAATGCCCTGAATCGCGGCATCGGCGTAGGCTTCGGGGTTTTCGGACAACAGCTTGTGCGGATGCAGCGCTCCCCGCGGATCGCGTCCGACGATGTCCGTGAACGTGCCGCCGCGGTCGATCCAAAAGTCCCATTTGCTCATTGAGATTCTTCGCTGGAAGTTGGGCTTCGGAGAATCAATCCAACGTCAATCGCCGTGAAGCTGTCGCAGGCGACCGGATGTTCGCAGCATCCATTGAATGCGTTCGAATTCGTCGAGCCAATCCTGGATCACGCCCGAGAGCAACGGATCGCCGGGGATGACGATGCCGGACGGACAAGCGGCACCGGTGAATTGCTCCGCCATCGCACGGTACTTCGTCAAAGTCCGATCGCCATATCGCCCGCAAACGTGGTTGTCTTCGCTGAGGAACAACACCGCCGGCACGCGAGCGGCACCGCAGGTTTGCAGGGCTTCGGCCAGGTCTGGATTCTCGTCGCGATCAAAGTAATGCACCTTGATGCAGTGAGACGCGTTGGCGATGTGATCGAAGATGGGGCACTGATTGACGCAGTCGCCGCACCAAGTCCCCGCCAGCACCAACACTTTCGTTTCGCGAACGAACGACGACAGGAGCGACTTCTGATCGTCGGTCAAAGCAACGGCGGCATGAAAGTCATTCCAACGCCCTCGCTGGTTTTCGTCCGCGTATTGATCCAGGAATGCCTGGTAGTCCAAACCGCTGTCAAACTTTTTGCCGAAGTCCATGATTGCCTCGAAGATGCATGCGCCGAATGACTGCCGCAGCACGCCCGACTCGTCGTGTGCGAGCTACCCGAATGCGGGTTGGTAATCGAGCATAACGGATTCGACAAGCCTCGCGCCTTTTCGCGGGCAACGCGTCCCCGATGCGGGGCTCCAAGGCTGGGTTGCGCGGATTGACTGAGTTCGCGAGGGTTTATGGAAACGGACAAACAACTTGTTGCGAGTTACCCTATTGAGTGAATTGCCGAGGTATCCCGGCGTGAATGAGGTAGCGGTTCGAAATCGCGCGTGCCAATGACGGCAGTTGTTCGTCCAACTGCGTCAACACTTCCGTCAAACGACGGTATTCGCCGTCTCCGGTCGATTCGCTGAGCGTCGTCATGTCGAGCAGTCTTACGAGATTGACCAGCGACAGCACGATCCGTTGTTCCGGCCAGAGCGCCGCTTGCGTTGAGTCGCGCGGAAGTCGTTCGATGTGATCTTGCAAACTGGCCAACTGAAATGCGATCGATCGCGGATTGGTTTCATCGACAATCAATAGGTCGAGCACCGCAGTCAGCACGATGTTTGATAAGTAGCGGTTGCGATAAGTCATGCTGCTGTCCGCGATTTCCAACACGGCTTCCAGCATCGGTCGTTCGTGTTTGGACGTGCGAAACAGCGTTGATCGCAGCAAGGTGACCATGTTTGCCGCCCGCTCGATGCGGCGGCCGATCTGCAAAAATCGCCAGCCCAGCGTTCGCGTCATGCAGTCGCCAACCAGTCCGCTGAACGTGGCGAGATCCAGAACCAGGTTGTTCAGCAGGCTCAATAATTCAGCGGTGTCCGTGGCGGAGCGGATGTCGGTGGCCTGGACTGCATATTGCTCAATGCGATGAATCACGCGACGTGCGTCGATGGAAACTCGATCGCGAACCGTGGATGCCAGTCGGATGATTTCATAAACCGCCGACAGCAGGCTTCCCGGTTCACTGGCATCCAGCACCACCGACGGCAAGACGACTTCGACCGTCGGTAGCGATTCCTGGAACCCGTCGATGACGAAATCCGGCTCGATCTGACCTTGTTCGGCGAGTGCCCGCAGCAGCGTCGGCATTTCCGGCAGTTCGGCTGATTCCGATTCGCTGGTCAGCCTCAAGCACACGGCCCGCAGCAATCTCGCCGCGCCGTCGGTGCGTTCAACGGCGCGTCCGAGCCAAAACAGATTGTCCGCCACGCGACTCGGCAAATCCGCGCCGCTGCGTCTGAGCGTGACATACTGGTCGTCGGGCGATCGCAACAGACTGATCTCGTGAATCGGCTTGTCCGCCAGCACCCACACGTCCTGGCTCCGCTCGCCGGACCGCATCGATTCCGTCAGCACCAACGGGTCGGCCGAAACACGAACGAGTCCACCCGGAAGCGCGCTCCATTCATCACCGCGCGACACCAGAAACGAACGCAGAATCATGTGCCACGGCTGCGGCCCGCTGTCCGTCCAGGCGGGGGCCGTGGACATGATGACTTGTTCTTGCGCGACGTAGTCTGCCGGTTTCGCCCGTAACGACGCGACGAGTTCCTCGCGAGCCGCTTGACTCATCCGCGCGGCATGCACGCCCGGATTGCGATTCACGCCGGTCGCCTGCCGAATCACGAGCTTGTCGAGGTTTTCGAGCACGTACTTCAAGCCTTCCGGCTGCCCACACCACCACGTCGCCACCGACGGCAGCCTCAATTCTTCGCCCAGCAGTTTCCGGCAGATTGCAGGCAGGAATGCCATCAGAGCCGGTGATTCGGCCAAGGCACTGCCGGGCGAATTGACGCACACGACTTTTCCATCGCGAATGACATCAAGCAGACCGGAGACGCCACCGGTCGAGCCCCGCAGTTCAACCGGGTCCAGACCGTCGTCCGCCGTGCGTCGCAGAATGACTTCGACGGGCAGCAGTCCGCCGAGCGTCTTCAGCAGGGTCCGACCGCCGCGCACGGCAAGGTCGCCGCCTTCGACCATCGTATAACCCAGATACCGGGCAAGATACGCGTCCTCGAAATAGTTGGACCCGCTCGGCCCGGCACTGAGCAGTACGATGCGGGGGTTGTCCTTGAACTGCGGCGCGAGTTCCTGCAACGACTCCTGCAATTTGATGAAGAACGGAGCAAGCCGTTCGACTCGGCAGCCACGAAACGCCGACGTCAGCATCCGCGACGTGATCACGCGATTTTCCAACGCGTACCCGGCTCCCGACGCAGCGCGTGTGCGATCGCCGACGACCCACCATTTGCCGTCCGCCGCTCGAGCCAGATCGGCGGCGTAGAAGTGCATTCTGCGACCGCCGGGAGCGGGCAGATCATGGAACGCGCGATGAAAGGCCGAATTGCCGAATACGAGATCCGGCGGCAGCAACCCTTCCCGCAGCAATTTCTGCGAGCCGTACAGATCATCCAGCACCAGTTCGAGCAGTCGCGCCCGCTGTGCCAACGCATCGGACATGGAACCCCATTCGGAAGCCGTCAGCAGTAGCGGCACGGCATCCATGATCCAGGGTCGAGAATTGGCATCGGCATCGGGCGACGCGCTGTAGGTCACGCCATTTTCACGGATCGCCCGTTGAGCTTGCCGCCACCGCTTTTGCAGTTCATCCGGGCCGAGGTCATTCAGATGACGCAGAAACTCTTCCCAATGAGGCCGCACGACCCCCTCGGCGGAGAACATCTCGTCGTACTGACCGGCGGCAGGCCGATAAGAAGCAAACAGTTTCAGCCTTTCGGGCGTCTTCGAAACGGCAATCGTCGGTTCATTCATGCGGGAGATTCTATTCAGTGGGCCGCAGACTTTTCACCGTCGGAGTCGATTGTCGGTTAACTTGATCGCTCCATTTTTTCGGCGACGACTTCTGGAATGATCAGGACGATCGCCTCGCCAACGAAGCTCCCATCCGACTCCACCGGCACGGCCGCGCCGCTGACCTGTGCGGCGTCAAGCCGCCGCACGCCAAAGTGACAAAGTCGGACTATGTGACCTCTTCGTATGCGGGTGCGTCGCCGTCCACGACTCTTTGCCAGGCTTTGGGGAATAAGTAAACCACGGGACTTCGGACGGCTTGAGATTCGTCGGCGTCGCGAACGGCAATGCGGACGTGAACTTCCCTTCGAACTTGCGAAACGAACCGGGCAGGTCGGCCACGCCGAGTTTCACCCAGACATCCAGGAAATCGAGATAGGCCGTGTCGCCTTCCGAATCGAGCCAATACGCCTGCCACGCCAGTCCTTCGAGGCCATCCAGCAGGTTGGTCCAATCGAACGGGGCGGTGGTGACGGCACCGTCTTTCTCGCGCTCGCCGCGAAAGAATTCCACGACTTCGCTGATGTGTGGGAGCAGACGCTCTAAGTCTCGGTATCCCGCACGGATGCCGAGTTGTGCCATCGCGGGCTTGATGATCGCGGCGTCCATCACATCCACGATCGAGTCCTCGGCTGCCGGGTTTCGGCTTTCAATCAATTGCTGCAACCGTGCGGCTTGGCGACCGGCAAAATACACCAGCCCGGCGACGCCTCGCGCGAATCGAGCGTCTTTCAGAGTCGACAGCCACTTGCCGACGGCGGCTGACGTTTTCGGTAACGCTGCGGGAATGTCGTCAGGCGGCGTGGAATCATCGGCCAAATCGCCGACATCGATTGCCGCCGCGTTGAGTAGCGTCGCGGCCTGATTCTGGGTGATCGCCCGCAATTTCTTTGAGGTCTTCACGTCGCGGGCGACGAACGCGTGCCAAAAGAGCGGAGGCAAACCCACGGCCTGTCCGGCACTGTACGGCCCGATCTCGAATCGCAGTTCCGCAAGTTGATGCCGACCGTCGGGACTCCACACGGAACAGTTTTCGTGGATCCGCCCAAACGACCAAGCCCAACCGTATTCGCCGTCGATTGCCAAGCACTGATCGCTTCCCGGCTGATCCAGCAATCCCACCGGGGCTCGGAGACCGTCAATCAGCACGTTCCAAGTCTTGCCGTCAATCCGTTCGCACTCGACTCGCTGGGGAATCACGGCGTTCCGAATGCGACTCGAGTCCGCTTCGACATCGCGCCGCACGCGCCAACCGGTCTGCCCATCGACGCAGCCCAACGGCGACGATTCAATCCCTGGGCCCAGCTTGAGTAATTCGCTTGACCGTTCGTCGATCCGCCAACCGTCCTTGAGAAAGTTCTCGAAGAACGTGGGCAACGAATGCCGGCCGACCTTGCCCGTCGTGGGGTCGACCTCGCGAATCGCCGCTTCATCGCCACTGAAGTCGACTCGCCAGAAGTGCTGTCCGTCTGAAAAGAAGCGAGTTGAACGAGGAATCTCGGCATCGCCGGCATGGACGATCGCCTCGCCGACGAAGCTCCCACCCGACTCCACCGGCACGGCCGCTCCGCTGACCGGCGAGCCGTAGATGTATGCCGAATCGACCACTTTTTTCGGATCGTCGGACCAGTACTTCTTACGCTCATGCCGCTTGTTCACGCGGACGTGCAATTGACCGTCGAGATACTCCAGCCGCTCCAGTTGAAAGTCCTTCGGCAAACGCAGCTCGTGTTCGAACACAACTGCCTGTGGGCCAACCACCAAAGCTTGCAATCCGTCGGTCACGACCACGTGCGGAGCCATTCCAAAGAATTGGAGTTGCGTGCTTTCGTCGGTCTTCAACCGTGCGACGGCTGCTTCCAATGCCGGCCAACCGTACTCGTCGATCAAGCCCCCCTGCAAAGTTCGCTGCAAGACCGGGGTCAGATCGAGTTCCTGCAATTTCTTGTAGGCGTCCGGGAATTCCTGGAATTGAGCCCGGCTGGTGGCTTCGTTCAGTTTGTCGAGCGAGCGGATCGCTTGCGGCAAAGCTCCGACCGCTGCGGCATCCAATAACCCGAGCAGCCAGTTTCGCCGAGCGTCCTTCATGGCGGTTTTGCCCTGCGCCGCCGCTTCAAAGTCGGTGCCGCCCGCGCTCTTCGCAACGGACTCGTCGAGCAACTTGGCGAATCGCTGATCCGCTTGAATATGGATCGGATCGCGCGGCCGCCCCTCCGAGGGTTTCGTCTTGGACCAAAACCCCAAATCGAAACTCGCGTCTTCCGGTGGATCCGCGACTGGGATTTTCAGTTCCAGTGCCAAGTCCAACAGGTCCACGCAATACGAGGCACCCCAGCGGTTGACCTCCGCGAAGCGCACCGGCTGTTTGTCGCGGATCAGTCGCTCGGCCATTCGCGGCAAGAGATCCAGCACCAGTTGCGGCGGCTTGGAGTTGACGGTCGCGATCTTCGACAACCACGTCGCCGACCCGTCCTTGGGACTCGCCGCATCGGAAACATCGTCACGCCACAGATTCGGCAGTAGTCCCCACGTCTCCAATAGTCCCAGCCAATCCCAGATCGGCGAGCAATCCCAGCGGCTCACTTGCGGCAACATGTTCAACAACACGCCGGCGACGCGATCGCTGCCCGCCGCCAATGTTCGCACCGCTTTCGAGCAGCCGTTCCAGAACGCGATCGAAGCCCGCGTCATCGAAGGCATCTCGACGATTTCTTCGAGCACCCGCGTCAACTCGGCATCCGCGTCGAGTCCCGCGCCGGACGCCAATTGCGCGAGTTCCTTCGGCATCGAAATCCACGGCGGCATGCCACCCTTGGTCCGGCGGACGGCCAATTCGCGGAAGTACGTCCACGCATCGTTCGCGTCGTGGGACTCCTGCAATTCCTTGGCGTGTTCCGTCAGCGATTTGTTGGACAGGCAACCGGCGAGCGCGAATTCGAGAAATGATTGCTGCCGCGCGACTTCATCGACTTTGAGCGCATGCACCTTCTCGGCTTCGCGGGCCTTGTTGAAGGCCCGGCCGGCATACGATTGATTCCCGACCGCCATCAATTCGCGGCCGACCTCTTCCCAAAACGACGGCAGAAAATGAGCCACGCCGCGCCCGAGCTTTTCGGCGATCGCGACAAACCCGTCATACGCGTGGCCGGGCTTGGACTTGGCCCGCCGCACTTCCTTGCGGAACTCCTTGACGATTTCCAGCGCATAACGGGCGTGCTTCGGATCATTGATCAAGGCCCAACCGGGAAACCCCAGCGCCTGCCGCCGACACATCGCCACCGGCCCAACCACATCCGGCGAGGCGAACCCCAGAAACTCCAGCGCCAGATCATCACCTTGAGACAACGCGTCCGGCGTGAGTCGCACCACCGGCCGATCGCCCAGCGCGGAGTGCTGATATCGCCGAGCGCTAATGGCATCAACGGCTTGCGGATCGGCGATCTTGCTCTTGGCGGGAACAAGTCCCCCCGCCTCCAATACGGCATCAACGTGCGCCACGGCAAACTCCTACCTAGAAACTCTCTGAAAACCTGGGGGCTGCACGTTCAGGTGTAAATTGATTTTGTTCCTTGGTAGTTCAATGCTCGCGGCGGAAGTCGTCGTTTGTTCTAACGCTTTGAGCCGCGAGCATTGAA
>JAQBZS010000147.1 GCA_027622115.1 Planctomycetota bacterium
GGGACAAAGGCGACCGATCGAATCCGCGCGGTGTGGCCCGAGAATTCGTGCAGCGTTGAGAGCGTGTCCGTCCGGCGGAGCGAAATGCGATTGGAAGGAAGACAGACAGTGGCCACCAGTTTCCCATCCGGTGAAATTGCCACACTCGCCAACGTACCGGTGATCGCGCGAGTGCTGACCAGCCGTCGTTCTTGACTGAGGCTCCAAGTTTGCACCTCGCGGCCAAACGCCACTGTCACCGATTGGCCATCGGGCGAATACGCCAACCCGCCTTGTCCCATCGTCGTCACTTCGCCGGAGTCCGAACGGGACACGCCCATGGGAAGTACGTCGAATCGGGACCGAGGCTGACTGAGATTGCGGGTGTCCCAAATCGACAAAATCCCAAAGCTGTCGAGCGTGGCCAGTTGATGGTTGTCGGTCGGGGAGAACGCGCAGTCGAACACGCGTCGTGAGCTGATTTTTACGTCCTCTTTCCAAGCCCCATCGTGCAAGTGGAACAACCGAACTCGGGCCACCGCGGCACGTTGGCCGAGTTCTTCGAGCCGGTCTTCAAAGTCCGCCGCCGTGGCCACGAGTGAACCGTCGCGCGAGACCGAGACCGATCGGCAGTCACCACCCACGGGGTGCAACAACCGATCAAATTTCTGTTGCTGCGTCGATTGCGAGGGATCGACGGACCAGACGAAGACACCGGTGCCCGTGCCGCGCGACTGGCCGGTGAGCAGTCGGAGTCCGTCCGGCGTGATCGCGGCGCCTTCGAATCCCGCATCACCCTGATCGCCGCGGCGGCGACCGTAAGTCCCCAATCCGAAGTCGATCAATTGCTTGCCGGTCTTCAAACTCCACACCGAAAATCCTCCATCGCCGTTTTGCTCAGTAACGGCAAACCAATCACCCTTCGGCGAAACGACGACGCTTGCGATCTCGGCCGGCACCTCGAATCGGCGGCTTCCAAGTTCATTGATGCTCCGCCGGAACTCAGACTGCGTGACGGCAGCAGCCGTCGATGGCGATTGTGCTTGTGAATCAGAACCCGCAATCCCGTCCGCTGCTGAGTCTGCCGGTAATTCGCGCCGTCCCGTCAGGAACCACGCGGCTACACCAACTCCAGCGATCAACGACATGACGAGAATCCGCATGAGCAGTCGTCGATGCAGCGCGACTTTTCGATGCGGTTTTCGCGATCGCGCCGCGCGCCGACTTCTTCTTTTGGCCGGCGATTTCGGCGGGGCCGGCTTGCGTTGGCCCCGTTGCATGCGATCCGTCACCACATCCGATTCCACGCCGTCAAGACGTCGAGTGTTGAGCGATTTCGATCGAATTCCCGCCGACGGTTCCGGCAACGTCTCGTCATTTTGAAGTGCCCGTTTCAGCGCGAACAGCATGTCGACCGCACTGGCGAATCGGTCCTCCGGTCGCTTGGCCATCGCGCGCCTGACGATCTCGGCACATCGGTCTGGAAGCTCAGCGACGAAATCTCGCGGATCCGGCACCGGTGCCGAGCAATGCTCGAAGCAGATCTTCACGGGATGCGTGCCGCGATACGGCGGCCGACCGACCAATAACGCGAAGTACGTCGCGCCGAGTGAATAGAGATCGGACAGCTCGTCGACTCGGTCCGATCCGCATTGTTCGGGACTCATGTAATACGGCGATCCGACGAGCATTCCGGTTGTGGTCAGCCTAAGTTGCGAATCGTCCAACATTCGCACGAGGCCAAAATCGGCCAGCTTCGCAACTCCGCTTGCCGATCGCAGAATGTTGGACGGCTTGATGTCTCGGTGGATCAGCCGCGCGGTGTGCGCGGTTGTTAAACCTCGACACACCTGAGTCACGATCCGCGTCGCCTCTTGCCAAGGCAGACCGCCGCGCTGCTCGACTTGCCGTTGCACACAGCCGCCTTCCATCAATTCCATCACGATGAAGGACTGCGATTCGTGCTGCCCCACATGGTGGATCGTGACCACGTTGGGATGGTTGAGCTTGGCCGAAGCCCGCGCTTCACGCATCAGCCTCTGAGCTGCTTCGCCGTCGCCGGAGAATGCCTCGGTGAGCAGTTTCACGGCGACTCGGCGATCCAACGTGGTGTCGACCGCCTCGTAGACCACGCCCATGCCGCCCTGTCCCAGCACTCGCGTCAGTCGATATCGACCGAGCGTCGTGCCTACCCGCGCCTGATCCGCACTCGCCGGTGCCGCACTGTCAACGGTTTCGGGACTCAACATGCCGCTCTCTGCGATTTGGAGGTCGCCGTTTGAAATGGGAATCGCGAACGCGCGGGTGAGGCATTTGACTCGAAGTCCCGGACCGATCGGTCATCCCTCTGCATGTCCTGCCGACAATCCCGATTGTGATGCCGCACCAGTGTCCGCGTTGGCCCACGGCAAGTCTATCTCGGAAATCTCAAACCAATGCTGAAATTGTTGGACCTTCGCCTGTCACAAATCGCGGCGAGCGGCATACCGGTGACAGTTTCGACCAATTCACTTCTTCATCTCAGTTCTGGGAGACCCACGACATGTCACAATTCACTCGACCTTCGCGGCGGCGTCAAGTTTCACGTCAATACGGCATGGAGACGCTTGAATTACGTACGATGCTGAGCGCGACATCTCCCGACATCGGCCCCGTCACCGACGTTCAAGGACCAACGAACATGATGATCGGCGACACGCTCTTCATCCGCGGAAGTCTGGGCGACGACACCATCCGAGTTGTCGACAACGGCGGCGGAAGCATCACCGTCTTCAACTCGGCGGTCGACAATGGCCGCGGCGCGGAATTCACCGGCGTGCAAAACGTCTTGCTGCGATCGAAGCGAGGCAGCGACACGGTCGACTATCTCATCACGGATGCCGGGACGAGCGTTCGAGGCATCGTGGTCTGCATGGGGCCAACTGGAAACAACCGGTTCACGCTCAATGCGCAAGCCGCTTCGGAAGTCGGTCCCGACTCGACGATCCACTTCACCGTCAACGGCGGCGGCGACGCGGACGTGGTGCAACTCAACATTGAAGACGCGTCTCCGGACTGGGTGATTCACTCCAACCTACGCGGTGGAGACGATCAATTCAGCCTGAACGTTGACACTCCGCCGGACAACGAAATCATCCCTTGCGTGCGAGTCAACGTGCGCGGAGAAGGTGACGACGACCGCATCTCGATTGACCTGACGGGAGCGTCTGTGGATTCCGAGATCCTGGTGAGTGGCGGAGCCGGTAACGACTTCGTGGCCGTCACTGCCGATTCACCACCCGAACATGCTTTCCTACGCATCGACGGCGGCGACGGCAATGACACAATCGACGCAGTGTTTAGCTTACGATCCGAGAACAATGGCTTCCTGGCGATCGAACTGCTCGGAGGCGACGGCAACGACAATCTCAACCTCGGCTTCGAGGGTCTCGGCACCCCGGCCATCCGGCGAGCACTCATCGATGGCGGGGCGGGGTTTGACACAGTCACGGCACCCAGCTTTGCCAGAGTTCTCAACAGCGAAGCCTGAAACTCGTGCTCAACGAACGGTCCTGATCGAAACCAAGACGAACCGCCGCTCATCTCAGGCGCCGAATGCGCGCTTTCGTGGGCGTGCGGTCTTCTTTTTCGTCATCGCGTGTCGACATATTGGGCACAGATGCAAGCCGACAGTCAAAACATCTGCGCAGTTTCGGCTCGGAAACCGGTTGTGCGTGGCCCCATTGTTTTCGCTCTCCGGCACCGTTCCTCAAATTGTGGAATGACAAATAACTAATGACAAATGATTCCGATCATCCAACCCCGGCCACCCATCGCGACAACAATATCGGAATTCAATACATGCGCGTGCCTTCCGTCAAGCGGCGCTGCTGAGTATCCGCTCGACATCCGCCAGTTGATCGGGAGTATTGACTCCCATCGCCTCTTCGATATCGAGACTGGGACTCGCGACCACGCGTTTGCCTTGCCGCCGAAGAATCGCGGCGCAGTCTGTTAGGTAGTACTCGGCCTGTTCGTTGTCGGCTCGCAATTCTTTCAAAGCAGACGCGAGATCTCGGCTGTTGAACACATAGCAACCGGTGTTAATTTCACGAATCGCGGCGATTTCTGGAGACGCGTCTTTCTGTTCCACGATCCTGACGAACTCACCGGCTGCGTCGCGAACGATCCGACCCAAGCCTTCGTTGGCATCGGTCACGGCCGTGCCGACCACGCACGCCGCGTTTTCCGTTCGCTGTTCTTCCAGAAGTCTGGCCAACGATGCGCCTTGCAGCAGCGGAGTGTCTCCCGCCAGCACCAGCACTTGGCCGTCATGAGCGGCAAGATGCTGTTCGCACATTTGCACCGCGTGGCCGGTTCCGAGTTGTTCCGTTTGCAGGACGAAGTCGACATCCGCGTGATGCCCAAGTGTGGCGCGGGCGTCGTCCGCTCGGTGGCCAATCACCAACACCATGCGACCCACGCCGGCCGATCGCGCCGCGTTCATGACATGTTCGACCAGCGTCAGCCCATGCACGGAATGGAGAACTTTCGGTAAGTCGGACTTCATCCGAGTCCCTTTTCCCGCCGCCAGAATAATCGCAATCGGTTGTGTCACGAGATTGAGCCCATTCGACAGGTATCGCACGCCATTCCAGACCCAAGCCTGGAATCGAAGTAGAAATTGACCCACTGACAAAATCTAAAACCGCAAACCGATTCGCCCGATGAAACCGGAATCGATCCCGAAGTCCGGATTGGTCGATCGAGCGAAGTTCACATTTCGCCCGAAGACCCAACCGCCTTCGATGAATCCCGCCAGATACTGACCTTCCCAACGCATTCCCAGAAGGATTCGATAGTCTTCCAGTTCAATCTTGTCGCGGCGGGCGGAGGCAAACGGCAAGCCGGTTGCAGCATTGAATCCACTTCCACCCGGCATCGCGATTTCGTACGCCTCGACATTGTACTTGCCGGTCAAGTACAGCCATTGCGAAACGCCATAAGGCGACTTGCCGAGAAACATGCTGATCCGCGATTCCGGGTACAGAATCCGATATTCGAACCAATCATCGGGTGTGAACACGAAACCAACATACGGCACGATTTGATCGTGGACTCGATCCCAGAATCCGGCACCACCGACAAACATCAATTGACGGCTCGGTCGGAAGAACAACATTGCTCGACCATCGAGGTTAATAGCGTTGTGCGAGATGGACTTGTCCAGATCCGTGTTGATTGACGGATTGAATGCGATTTCCGAGGACCACATACCGTTGCTTGGCGTGGCGAACTTAAAGTCCCAACCAAACCGATAGACACTGCCGGGCAGGTTGACGGGCAAGCCGGGACGATTCCCCGGCCCTTCCCAGTATCTCGCCCCGAATTGGTGATTGATCGTGAACACGGTGGCCGGTGTGATGTTTTGATTGTGGCGGACTTCAAGATCGACTTCCGTCATGCCGAACTTGCCCAAACCGTGGTCGGTATCCTGCTGCGGCAAATAGCTGACGCTGAGATGCGGAGTCATCCCCATGCGGTAGGGTTGCGGGCCGGTGGTGCCGCCCGGCATCACCGCGCCTGGAGGTGGCGGTGCCAGAAACGGATCTTGAAACGGCGGCGGGCTGAAGATTCCGAGCGGATTGAGTAAGCCGCCGCCAGCCGGTGGTTGGTAGGTGTAGTTCGGACTTTCCAAAGGCACCGTGCCCAGTGGCTCCTCGTAAGGACGGTCAGGATTTTGGCCGCGAATGACCAAGTCCGGCCGTCCACCGACAGCCTCGGACAGTTCGGCCGATGGCTCATAAACGGAGAATTCCGTTTCGGGTCGCGCACCGAGATTGACGGTTGGGTCAATGGGATCGACCGACAGCACGGCCGCCAACAGCAGGAGAGATGAATTCAAGACATCACCTATGTGCGGGAGGAGAATGAGGTGAGTGAGAAACGCTCCAAACGGGCAACGGAATCAAGAACATGGTTCCAAGGCGGCGAGTGGATTGTTTCGCAGATGGGAGGATTGAGCGAAGTGAAAAGTGAGGCCGAACATGAGGTGGGAAGAATCGATTTCGACCGATGGGCGGCAGATTTTGCAGATGTTTGAATTCTGGTCAACATCAACCTGAGGCAGCGCGCGGATCCGGGTGCATGTCAGCTTTTGCGCGCAGACGGATCACGTCGTGGACGTCAATCGGCGTAATCTTCGATTCCTAATAATCTGGGCGAACTGACGGGACTCTGATCGGGTCGCGAATGAACCGTGTTAAGCCGCCGGTTCCTGGACGCTGGGTCATGCACCGGACAAACTCTCGGCGCTGAAGTGGGCTAGGCGATCGCTGCGGGATCGGTTTTCAGATCGGTTGCGGAGAGGAAAGTCCGGGCTCCAAAGGACACGGTGGTGGGTAACGCCCACCGTCCGCGAGGACAGGGAAAGTGCAACAGAAAATATACCGCCCCAGGAAACTCACTTCGGTGGGGATTCGAGGCGAGGCTGCGGTCTCCGGGGTAAGGTTGAAATGGTGCGGTAAGAGCGCACCGCAGGCTGGGTGACCAGTCTGGCTTGGTAAACCCCACCGGGAGCAAGACCAAGCAGGGCGAAGAACCGCTACAGCGGTTGTGGGTCGGTCCGGCTCACGAGCGGGCGATTTCGGTCGCTGGCGACGACGTCCGGGTAGGTTGCTTGAGGCGGCGGGCAACCGTCGTCCTAGATAAATGGTCGCCCTCGACACGACCCGGCTTATCGGCCCACTTCAGCATTTTTCGATAAGTTCGGCCATCCACAAGTCGCGCATGATCTAGCTCAAAAACTGCAATCTTTGCCAGACGTCTTCAATCCGTGACGTAGTCTTGAGGTGAGGTGTATCCCTCATTCGTCGCGTTGGATTGGAGGCTCGCCATGAAGCTCAACAAGCGCCGTGTATTTCACCAAGTTGCAGATGTGTCGGTCGCATCGAAGCGAATCGGTTTAACGCTGGTCGATATTACGGTGACCGTGCTCATCGTGGGGATTCTGGCGGCGGTGACGGCCCCGAAGTTTGTGTCGTCGGTTCAGTTTCGGCAGAGTCGATCCGCCGCCGATCGCATTGCACGGGACCTGGACTTGGCTCGACAGACGGCCCGGCATCGGAGTGCGTCGCAAGCCGTGCAGTTCAATGCGGCGGCGTCGACCTACACGCTGCCCGGTGTGGCTGCCCTGAATCGCCGTCCGGGTGATTATTCCATCGATGTGTCCGCTCGGCCGTTCAATTCGACGATCGTATCGGTCGACTTGGGCGGCGACTCCGAAATCATCTTCAACGGTTATGGCCAACCGGACAGCGGCGGCGACATTGTCGTGGCGGTCGGATCTCGGCAATGGACGATCAGCGTCGATCCCACGTCCGGCATGGTGACCGTGCAGTGATCGGGAGACCTCAATCATGACAAACCGTCTTACTCAATCCGTAGCTTCGGTCGACGTTGGTCGGGGGCGCGGCGGCTTCACGCTGCTCGAACTTGTGGCGAGCATGATTTCCGTCGGGATTCTTTTGCTGGGATTGATGTCCACTTTGATCGTCGCGTCGCGAGCGACCAATCTCGAAAACACTCCCGCACCCGCGGCGATCGATTCCGCCACGGTGCTCGAACAACTGAGCAGCGATCTGAATTCCGCCACGGGGTTCGTCACGTGGACCGGAACCGCCGTCGAATTCACCGTGCCGGATCGAGACAACAATGGGTCCGACGAAACGATCCGAGTTGAGTGGTCGGGAAATAGTGGGTCGCCGCTGCAACGCAAAGTGAATGCCGGCCCGCTGTCAACGATCGCGGACAACGTCCACAACTTCAGTCTTGAATACGAAACACTCACCACGGGCTCCGGAAACGAAGCCGCCACTTATCTCACGCGAGTGATTGCCACGTTGCAGATTTCCAAGTTCAACGCGGCATCGACCACGTTGAGCTGTCAGACATTGAACCAACCCAAACTCGGGCCATGAAACAAGCACGCATTCAATACAGTCGGGAATCAAGGCCAACCGCGCTCGCGAGACGCCGTGGGTTCAGCTTGATCGAAGTCGTGGTGTCCACCTTTCTGGTGGGCCTGCTGATGACTTCCGCGATGAAAAGCGTGGGCTCGGCAACGTCAAGCCGTCGCTTTGCGGGCGAAACGAGTTCCGCGCGGATGATCGCCCACGAGTTGATGTCCGAGATTCTGGATAAGGCTTATGAGGATTCGGACAGCCCGACGTTCGGTTTGGAGACCGGTGAAGCGGGCGGGATGGGACGAATGTTGTTTGACGACATCGACGACTATCACGGCTGGACTTCCGAACCGCCGGTGAATCCAGACGGCAGCGAGTTGATCAATTCCAGCCGTTTCAGTCGCAGCGTGACGGTTGAGTTCGTGGCCCCCAACGATCTCAATTCGATTGTGTCGACGGACATGGGTGTGAAGTTGATTTCGGTGTTGGTTACCGTCGATGGGAAACTCGCCGTGACATTGCGGTCCATTCGGACGAAGTCGTGGATTCAAGGTCCGTATGCGACGCAGTTGACTCCAACGAATCCGGGGACGTCCAGTCCGGGGAATAGTGGAACAAACGGGAAGAGCGGCCAAGGGAAAGGGCAGCAAAACCGCGGTCGAGGATCCCAACAACAGGGACGAGGCCGATTTGCTTTTGGGGATTCCGGCAGTCAGTTCGCTGGCATCGGTGTCGGCATCGGTGCTGAACCGGATCGGCGGAACCGCACTTGTAGTAGCCAACGTCGCCAGACGGTTGTTTCTTAGTTGCTATTTGTCACGTTTAATCGCACGCCGCAGGCACGCGCGTTTAAGGACAGGCTGAGATGCTGGGGCGACCAATATCGACCAATCAATAACTGCCGCGTTTTAGAGTAGTGGGATTCGCCAGAATTCCATGCACAAGGGGATTCTAGCGCATCCCACTACGACAGCTCTTAGTTGGTCGATGCCAAGTCAACTCAGGTGTCCTCAAACGCGCGTGCCTACGGCGTGCGGTTAAACGAGCCGCTTCATCACTTCAGATAGATAGGCAATTCGATGAAGTCTCATCCTCGAAAGTCCTCACGCAATCATCGCCGTGGGTCGATCTACATCGTCACCTTGGGTTCGTCGTTGATCGTGGCGGTGCTCGGCTTGGCGGCGTTGAAGTCCGTCAGTGTCCATCGCGAACAATCTCAAAACGTCGCGGATTCCTTGCAGGCCCAATTGAACGCTCGCACGGGACTCGACGTGGCTTTGCTGCGGATCGACAACAACTCAAACTGGCGGACGCAATTCCAAAGCGGCGCCTGGTCCAGCGAACAATCCGCCGTCGACGGCACTTTCCAGATCGTGGCGACGGACCCGATCGACGGCGATTTGCTCGACGACAACATGGACCCCGTCGTCATTACGTCCACGGGCCGCATGGGTGACGCCGTCCAGAAACTTCAATTTGAATTGGAACCGGCGCGATTCGGACTCTCGATCCTTCAGGCCGGACTGGGCTCGGGCAACGACTTGACCTTCGACGGCGGCATTGCAGTGGCCGACCACTTCGTGAGCGCCAATCGAGACGCCATCGCTCGGAACACCGCTCAAGTCGGCGCGGACGCCGAAGCGGGCGGCGTGATCTCGACGTTTAGCGGCGGACAGTTCTTGGGCTCGACCACCACGGCCGGCGATTGGCCGCGAGAACTCCCCGACACGAACAGCGTGCTGGACTATTACCTTGCCAACGGCACCGCGATTTCGATCAACGACATCCCCGACTGGGATGGCGAAATAATCGACAACGGCACGGTTTCGGGGACGATTGAACCGTGGCAGCATCAAGGCGGTACGCTCAGTTTAGGCACGGATCGATCCGGTCAGCCGAACGAAGCCTTGATGCTGGACGGAATCGATGCCGACACGAATCACATCTGGCAGGACGTCACCGGCCAAATCGAAAACGGCATGACCTATACCGCGTCGGCCTGGGCGGTCACTGAAGACGTGATGGACATGCGACTGATGCTCGATATCACATCCACCGGCGGAGGCTTGCAGACGTTCGCGCTTTCTCCGTGGATCGAAGTGGAAGAAGAGTGGCTGCAGATTACCGGCCAGAACACGGTTTCGTGGACGGGCACGTTGCAGTCGGCCAAGTTCTATGTCCAAATTTCCGGCGAAGAGGGCTGGATGAAACTCGACGACGTTGTCGTGAAGTCCGACGATGCACAAGACGGTTGGAAGGCGATTCACGGTGTCGTCATCAGCCCCAACAGCAACCCCTTCGGCCCCACGACCAATCCGCAAGGCATCTATGTGATCGACGCGGCCGGGGGCGAGAAACTGAGTCTTCGCGACATCCGCGTCGAAGGCACGCTGGTGATCCTCAACCAGCACGCGGACACGCAGATTCACGGATCGGTCGTCTGGGAGCCGGCGGTTTACAGCACGACCGCGTCGCCTCAAAACTTGCCGGCGCTGATCACGAACAAGTCGCTGAACATCGCCTTTGACAACACCCCGTTGGACGAGGCGACCGTTGGAGCCAACTTCAACCCGGTCGGCACGCCGTACCTTGGGGTGGCGGATGCGGACCTGACGGATTCGTATCCGTCATCAATGAAGGGGGTGATCTATTCGATGGAACAGATCACGCTGAAGAATCAACCCACGATCAACGGCGTGGTGGTGTCGGGCACTGACATGCTCGTCGAAAACGCCACGCTGAATCTCACGTATGACTCGGTGTACTACGAGAAGAACCCGCCGCCTGGTTTCGAAGGAGACATCACCGTCTACGTGAAAGCCGGCAGCTTCCAGAAGGTGGTCGATTGATCGAGTGGCTGGGGTCGGGTGGTTCAAAGTTCCTGACCCTACCGTTTTCTATGTGCTCTCCACCGGC
>JAQBZS010000148.1 GCA_027622115.1 Planctomycetota bacterium
GAACGGCAGAGTTGATCGCAGGGCTTGGGCGAAGAAGTCGTCGATGTCGCCCAAGCGGCTATGGCGAGTTCCCGGTTCCAGCGACGAGAGCATCACATCGTTGGTGACCAAGTTCGGGTCCAAATCGCCCAAGCCAATGATGTGACCGAGTTCGTGCGCCACGGCCGTCAGCAAATCGACGCAACCGGCATCGACCGAATCGAGCTTGGTGCTCCAGCCCAAGCCCGCAGCGTCGTCGTCAATGAGAACTCTGGTTGAGCCTGCCAGACCTAGGATGCCGTCGCTCAAGTCAGAAATCGTGAACGAGACCGATTGCAGACGTTCGCGTTGCACGTCGGTCAGGTCGGTCAACAACCACGAATTGATTGCGACCTCGATGACGGTCGAGAGTTCTTCCGGCGTGATCGCGGCAACAACGATTTGTGTGTCTGTCGTGGCTGTCGCGCCGGAAATCAGCGGTGCCGAAGTTGGTAGGCCAGTGGCCGATTCGGCAATGTCCAGCCCGTTGATCTTCCAGCCAGTCGGAATGCCGCCCGCGTCTGTAATCGTGACGTTGATCAGTCCGTCGCTGTTAACGTCGCGAGCATTCAAGAACGTCAGGTTTGTGAAGTTCCCTGCCGTCGTTGAAGCTGCCGTAAGCGCGCCTGCCCCTTCGACCGTCACTCGGATTTGGTCCAAGTCCGTCGAGTCAACTCCGTGATACGTGCGGACGTCGTAGCTCACGCCGGGCTTGGCTTCCACTTGGAAAGTCGGGCTGAATGTCGGGCCGCCGCGATGACCGTCCCGATACAGATCGTCGGTCGTGACGTTTGCGAGCGGGAAATTCGTGTTGAACGAATTCACGCCGGCGGTCCAACCGAAACCATCAGCGGCCGCGTTCGTGTTGCGATGCAAGACTCCGAAGAATCCAGCGGCCGTTGGAGAAGCGGTGGCAGTCGTGGAGCCGTTGTTGAAATCCAGTCGTCGCGTGACTGGAATCACGAAATCGAGAAACGCGGCCGTATTCGCCGTGCCTTGGTGTGACCCGTCGAGCGAGTGAATCGTGAGTGTCGGAGTCGCTGATTTCGTCGGTGCCAGCACGTTGAAGCTGATCGCTCCGGCCGCACCCACGGCCACTTGAGTTCCAGCATAGGCCGCGTCTGCATCCGCCGTAGTAATCGTCCCGGTTGTCGAGGCGACCGTCACCAACTCGCCCATTGTCAGCCCTGTTGCCGTGGCGTTGATTGTGCGAGTCGTTTGGCCGTCAGCTTCGACTGCTCCAACGTTCGCTCCGAAGGCGATCGCAGAAACGCTACCGACCGGACGAATCTCAAGTCCGTTGATCAGCCATCCGTTTTTACGGAACGTGGTCGCCGCTTGAGAAAACTGCAAGTCGAGTTGCCCGCTCGTCACGGCGACTTCGAACGATCCCTCGAAGTACGATCGCGCCACCGAGCTGATGCCGCTGAGTTTCGTCGTGCCGTTGGCAGCAATCGCAATGTTCGAGTGGTCGATCCGATCGCCAATCAGAACATGCACGCTGTACGTGCCGTTTTCCACATCGACTCGGAACGTCTTGGCACCGGTGTCGCGATGCCCGTCGCGGCGCAAGTCGGTTCGATCTCCGACTGGTGTGAGTTGTCCGTCGTCAAAGTTGTTGGGCTGGGTCAACCAGCCAAACCCATTATCGACGTCGTAAAGACTGGACGTGATCACGCCGACATAACCGTCGGTGTTCGTCGCCGAAACGGCATCAAACGTCGGCGATTGATTGTTGTTGAAATCGAATTTTCGAGTCTGCGACAAACTGAAGTCGATCCCGACAACACCGATCTCCTCGCCGTTGACTGCGTCCAGCGAAACGACCGCCGTGCCTTTGCCGCTCGGTCGTTGCAGCATGACCGTCGCTTCGCCGACTCCGTTGGTCAGCACTTGCACGCCTTCGATATCCGGATCGACGTCGGCGTTTCGGACGATGCCTAGCGAAGTCGAAATTGTGACGAGCGAATTCGGCGGAGCTGACACCAAACTGAAATTGTCGATGGTCACGCCGTCCGCTGCGAGCGACGACGCGGGCATGTTCGAAATCCCCATCGTCAGAATATTCGCCGGACGAATCTCGATCGCGTTGATTGCCACCAGCCGTTTCGGACCGAACGGCACGTAGAAGCTCAGGTCAAGCGTCCCGTCCGTCACGCTCGTCGCGAAGTTCACGTGATCCGACGACAAAGCCAAGCTATCGAGGTCGCTCACCAAGATCGCGTCGGTATCACGATTGCGAATCTGGATGCCTCGCAGATCGCTGAATTGGCTGCCGAACACGACATTCACGAGCACATCACCATTCGCCACGTTTGCCGAGAACGTTCGCGACTGTGCTCCCGATCCGAGTCCGAACGAGTGACTGTCGCGAATCAAATCAGACAGCGTGCTGGTGTAAGAATTGAGATCGTTGCCTTGAATGCCGCCTTGATCGTCCCACCCGTAACCCAATCCGTCGCTGAATTTCGTTGTGTTCAGAACACCCGTGTATCCGGCCTGAGTCGGTGTCGAAGCCGGGCCGCCCGCGCGCGCCTGATTCAAATCGAACCGCAACGCGGCGGTCGGACTTGGGCTGGTGATCGGCACGCTTTCGAAGTTTTGGAAAGTGACGTTCTTGAAGGCAGGCGAGCCACTCGTGACAAGCGACGTGCCCTGAATCGAAACTGGATTCCCGCCGGCATTGAAGTTCAGAATGTCGCCCGGCGGAACCGCGCCACCGGTAAAGCCAGGGCTGCCGCCATCGACCGTGATCGTTGTGTTCGTCGATGGAGCCATGTTGACGATGTCGTTGCCATCGAGCGCGTTGACTCGCAACGCTTCGATGCTCGCGGGCATGACGATCGTCTCGGTAGCCGCGGCGCCTCGACCAACTGTCGTGGTCGTTGCCGTCGGCGTGATAAACAACGACTCGGAATTGTTCGTGCCGTTGACCGTCACGCTGTCCGCCGCGCCGCCAAGATCGACGATCGTGACGGCTCCGCCAAACGTCGAACCGGTCGGGTACGTGATGTTGTAGCGATCGCTATCGGTCTGGCCGGTGATGTTGATGCCCGTCCCGGAATTCAACAGACCAGAGATCGTGGCTGTGGCTCCTACTCCCGGATCGGCGTTGCCGCAATCGATCACGATGTTGATCGCACCGCTGGCCGTGATCGTCGATCCGGCTTGCAGAGTGACATCGTCTCCCGCCTCAAGATTGACGTTGCCTGCCGTGGCCTGCACCGTGACGGCCGCACTGACCGTCAGGTCGTCGCCAAATCCGGCCTTGTCGTTGGCCTTCAGAAACACCGCGTTGCCGGTCACGTTTTCAGAAACTGTCAGCGGGCTGTTCGTGCGCACGTCGATCGTGCCGCTGCTGCTCATGACGCCCGTCGAGCTTCCACTGACTCCGCCGATGACCAGGTTGCCCGTGTTCGTCACGAAGAACCCAGTCATCCCCGAGCCTTCCAAGTTGGACACGCTCGTCTTGATTCGATTGACCGCCGAACCAACCGAACCGCTCGCCGTGAGCAGAGCACCCCTCGCGGTCACGTTGTCTCCGAGCGTACTCGCGCCGCTGATCGAGCCGCCCATCGAACTGATCGTGACATGCCCGCCGGTTGTCCCCGCGTTGATCTTCGCGATCGTGGCCAAGCCGGTTCCGCCAACCAACGTGTTCACGCTGATCTGCACGGCGGTTGCCGACTCGCTGGTCGTGTTCAGCACGCCGAAGACACCCATCGTGAAACCATCGGCCCCGGCCGCATCCCGATTCGCTGCCAGCCGAATCGTGTTCGAGCCAACATTCACCGGCGAGTTAACGTCGATGGCATTGTTCGATTCGATGTCGATCAGCCCGGCAGAAGTCACCGCGCCGAAACCGGGGCTGGTGCCGTTCAGCGTAACTCGATTCGCCGCGCGAGCCAGGATGCCGTTGAACGAGCCAGCGTTGATCGTCAAGTCGCCGGTCGAATTCGTATCGAGCCCCTCGCCGGTATTGCCCGTCGCCGTCACGTTCGTGATCAAGATCCCGCCCGAGACATTATCCAGGTCGATGCCGTCGTCGCCGTTGCCTGTCATCGTCGAGTTGTTGATCGTCACGGAACTCGCCGCCGACACATGCAAGCCGTCGCAAGTATTCAACGTCGAAGTCACGTTGTTCAGCGTCAGAATGGTCGCGGCACCGCTGGCGACGATCCCGTTGCAGCCGCCGGTAAACGTCACGTGTTGCCAAGTCACGTTGCCCGCCGAAATCGTCACGCCGTCGTTGCCCGCTCCCGGATTGACCACGACGTCGCTCGCGATTTGGCTCGAACCGGTGATCGTGATGTTCTTACCGGCTGTCAGAATTTCCGGATAGAAACCGGGGTTGACGATCAACGTGCCGCCCGCTGCTGTCGCGTTGATCCCTTGCTGCAACGTCGCGAATCGATTGACGCCAAACGTCCCGCCTTGATTCGTGTCGCCGGGATTGCTCCCGAAGTTGTCATCGACAATGACTGTCGCGGACGCTGCGGAAATCGTGACTTGGTAGTCCTCCACTTCGCCGTCCGAAGCGATCCCGCCTTGGCCCAAACCACCAGCCGTCGAAAGTCGCAGTCGAGCAAACGTCGTCCCAGCAACTGCACCTGAAGCGATCGCAAACGTGATCGTGTTGTTGCCCACGCCGACATTCGTGCCGGCTGCGGCCGTGATGCGTTCTCCCGCTTCGAAGTCACCGTTGCCATTGAAATCGACAAACGCGTCGAGCTTCGCCGCACCGCCTTGCACGTTTACAACCATCGAAGCCAAGCCGCCTGGCACCATTGTCGTGACTGAGACCAAGCCGTCTTCGTCGTCGCCGCCGGCCCCGGCCAAGTCGTCGCCCGTCGCAGTTGCGTTCGGTTGTCCGTCGGCTTCTCCGTCGCGCAAAGCTCCTAACCTCGGACCAGCGATTACGTGGAACGGACCGCTGTCCGCGAACGTCGTGCGATAATTGCCTGAGCCGGTCCCGACTCCAGTATCCGGAGCGTCGCCCAAATCCAGGTCGCCGATCAACGTGATCGTGATGTCGTTCCCATCGCCGCCGACGTAGCTGATCGTTCCACTCAAAGCACCGACGCTGAACATCGAGCCTTCCGGCTTGCCGCTGAACACGCCGGTGATCGCTCCCACCGAAGTGTTGCTGACAATGATGTGCTGGACTCCCAACGTCGGCACATTCAAGACCGACACGTTGAGCGCGGCCCCAGCAGCAATCGTCACACCATTGGCCGCCAGCAGATCGCTATCGGTGCCAGGTGTGTTTCCGGAAATTGTCACCGTCAGCGTCGAGGCCGGTGTGTCGTTGAACGTCACCAAACCAGAGACATTCAAACCGCCATTTGTCGCACCGGGATCAACCGTCCCACCGCCGTTGGCCGTGACGGTTCCGGTAACGCTTCCCGTGCCGGCCAGAGTCGCACCGCTCGCGATGGCCACGTTGCTCGTGATTGAGCCATCGACATTCAGAGTCCCGGCGTTGATCGACGTCGCGTTGGTGTAGGTGCTCGCGCCGGTCAGAGTAAACGTGCCGGCAGTCGTCTTGGTGACCGAGCCTCCGCCAGCCGCGTCGCTAATCGATCCGCTCAGGCTTCCGGATTGCAGGTTGAAATTGTCAGTGCCGGATCCGCCGGTGACGTTGGCCACATTCGAGAACGTCGAGACGTTGGCCGTTGTCAGAGTTCCCGCGTTGGTGCCGTTCAGCACCCAGTTGTTTGTCGCAGCCGGGCCGACGAGCGTGTTCGTGCCGCCGACTCCGTTGAAGTTCAGACCGCCGACCGGAACCGGGTCGCCGCCTGCGTTGTCGATCGTCACGCTGTCATTGCCCGCCGCTCGTGCGTCCAAATCGATGTCGGTCACATTCACCGGATTGTGAGGCGGCACGATATCCGCGTTGCTCGAATTGAACGCATGCAACTTCCCGCCGCTGATCGCGATCCGCACGAGACCATCCGCCGGCCAAACCGCCGAGCCAACCACAAAGGACTCGGCCGCGTCGGTCACTGTCACGCTGATATTCTGAACTGGCAGACCGCCGTTTCCATCGTTCGCCTGCACGTTGACTTCGTAGACATTGTTCGCGCCTGCATCGGTCGGCACTTCAAACTTCGGAGCCGCGATGAACGTCAAAACTCCGGTCATCGAATCGAGCGAGAACAACGCAAGGTCCGCTCCACTTACTTTGGTAAACGTAAACGTCTGAGCTGGCACGTCGGGATCGGTGACCGTCACCGTGACCACGGCAATCGTGTTTTCCGCGACGCTAGGAGTCGCCGTCGACGTGAACGTGGGCGGGTCATTGATGTCGATCGAGAACGCATCGACGGCGTTACCGGCCAACAGATTGCCCGCCGCATCTTGGATGCCTGAACCCGCTGCAGTCAGAGTGAACACATAGGCTCAATTCTGATTCGTCACCGTCGCCAAGTCGATCGTGTATTGCTGAGCCGTCACCATCACGAGTGTCAAGCCGCTGATGTTGACTCCACCCGCATCGCGCGTCAGCGACAGATCGGTCAAATCGAAATTCGACACGCCCTCGCTGAAGTTGATCGTCACGACTCCCACAGCCGTGTAGCGCGGATCGGGCGTCACATCGACGACGTCAGCCGTCGGGGCCGTGTTGTCGAGCAGATAAACTTCGTCGGTCGCTGGCTCGCCATTCGGCAGAGCGTTGCCCACGGCGTCCGTGATGTTCTGACCGCTCGCCAGATTCAAGCCGACGTTGCCGTTGAAGCTCGCCAAGTTGCCTCCGGAAACAGTCACGTCGAACTGCGTCGCGCTGAACATCGAGACGTTCGTGACCGTCACCGTCGTTGTCCCATTCACGGAAAAGTCAGCCGCATCGACGAGCAAAACGGCTTCGTCAAACGTCGCTCGAAACACCAGCGAGTCGGCATTCGTCAGACTAGTCGCCGGCGTGAGTCTGACAATCGAAGTAATTGCCGGAGCCGTCTTGTCGATGGTGTAGGCTTCGCCTGTGGTGAAGTCCGCAGTCGTCACGTTGCCCGCCAAGTCGGTCGCGCCGCCAGCGCTGTCAAAATCGAAATCGATACTCAACGTGCCGCTGTTCGAACCGCTGTTGACGGTGATCGTGAAGGTGGTGCCGATTCCCGAAACCCCCGTCACGCTCGCGCCGGTCACTCCGCTGGCGTCGATAATGAAGTCGCCCGTGCCGACGCCCGTCACCGATTCACTGAACGTGACTGTGAAGTTCACGCTGGCCGCGTTCGTGGGATTCGCGCCCGCACGTACGATCGAAGAGACCATCGGCGGCGTCTTGTCGATTGTGTAGGCCGCGCCGGTCGTGAAATCGGCCGCCGAGACGTTGCCCACAGCGTCGGTCACGCCGCCGTCGGCATCCGCGTCGAAGTCGATGCTCAACGTGCCGCTGTTCGAACCGCTGTTGACGGTGATCGTGAAAGTGGTGCCGATTCCCGAAACCCCCGTCACGCTCGCGCCGGTCACTCCGCTGGCGTCGATGATGAAGTCGCCCGTGCCGACGCCGGTCACCGATTCAGAAAACGTGACCGTGAAATTCACGCTGGCCGCGTTCGTTGGATTCGTGTCCGCAAGGACGATTGAAGCGACAGTCGGCGGCGTCTTGTCAATCGTGTAGGCCGCTCCGGCGGTAAAATCAGCGGTCGAGACGTTCCCAGCGGTGTCGGTCACTCCACCAGCGGCGTCCGCGTCGAAGTCGATACTCAATGTGCCGTCGTTCGACCCGGTGCCGACCGTCACGGTGTAAGTAGTGCCGCCGCCCGAGACGCCGGTCACGCTCGCGCCGCTGACTCCGCCGGCGTCGATGCTGAAGTCGCCCGTACCGACGCCAGAGACGGCTTCGCTGAACGTCACGGTAAAGTTCACGCTGGCGGCGTTGGTCGGGTTCGCATTGGCCCGCACAATCGACGTGACAGTGGGCGGTACGTTATCGACAGTCAGCACGACATCGTTGCCGTCGCCACCGACATAGCTCACGAACAAGGGAATCCCGCCGACCGTAATCGTGGCACCCTGCGCGAGACCGTTGAATGTACCACCAACGGCATCGCCGCCGTCGTTATTGATAATGATGAATTCGACACCGGGACTGGGCACGAAACCAAGCGTCGCATTCAACGTCGCGTTACCCAGCGTGACTGAACCGGTCACGTTGAGTTGATCGTACTGTGTCCCGACCGTCGCACCGTTCAACTCGACATCGAAATTCGCAGTCGAGGTGAACGTCACACTGCCGCTGTTGAGCTTCCCGGGACTGACGCCCGGTGCCAGCGTCCCGCCGCTCTGCACGGTCACGGTCCCGTTAACCGTGCCCGTGCCGCCCAACGTCCCGCGCCCGATGCCACGCTGACGGCACTCGCGGAATTTGTCGTGCCGTTGACGTTCAATCGTCCCGCGCCGACAGTGGTCGCGCCGGTGTAGCTGTGAGTCGTGCCAGCCGCGAACGTCAGAGTGCCCGCTCCTGTCTTCGTGACGGAACCGCTACCGGAAATCACGCCGCTGACATCACCGTCCAGATCCGCCAAACCGAACGTGACCCCCATCGTGCCGCCTGCGATCGCTGCGTCGTAGTCGATCGTGCCGTTCGCGTTTGCGTCGTCATCAGCCGTGATCACAATGGCGCCGCTGGTGGTCGTCAGCGTGCCCGACGAGTTCGACGTCACGTCGTTGTCAGCCTTGATCGTCAACACGCCACTCGCCGTTGTAACAGAGGCGTTGACGATCACGTTATTGGTTGCGTCCAAAGTCACGACACCAGAACTGGACGCGGACACGGGTTGATTCACGGTGATCGTGCCCACCGCCGTGACGACCGCTCTTCCGTTAGTCCCCGTCACTCCGGAGACTGCGTTGACCGTGGCGATCTCGACATCGCCCGTGCTGTTCACTGTCACGTCGCCACCGACTGTCGTCCGCGCGGCCAGCTTGGCGATGTTTTGGATTTCAAGGTCGTTGATGTTGGCGGTCGATTCGAACAACACCGCCGCCGCTCCAAGAACTTCAACGTCGGCTGCTCCGGAGTCTTCACCGATGGCGCCCAAGGCGTGGAATTCGGCCTGCTGAGTGTTCGCGAAGATGAGCACCGTCGAGCCCGCACCGTTGAATGTGATGCTGCCGCCGAACACGGCAAAATCGAACGCCTCGCCACTCAGGTCAGCCGTCCGGATATCGACGCCGCCATTGCTGTTGCTGCGTCCGATGGTCACCGTACCGGACGAAGCCAGGAAACCCAGTTCAGCCGATGTCAAGTTCACTCCGCCAAGTGCCCCGGTTCCGATGCCGATCGTCCGACCCGTCGTTTGCGGTGCGATCGTGATGTTACCCGCGCCAGCATCCACCAAAGCCGTGATCGCCACGGTGTCCGTCGTCCAGTTGATGCCGCCAGTTGTCACCGCCTGGCTGGTATTGACCGTCTCGGCGTTCACCGTCAACACACTGGATGCGATGCTCGTCGCGTTTGTCTGAAACGAAACCGTGTCCGTATTCGAGTCGCCGTTGATCGTCACGGCAGCGTTGAAGTTCGAATCCAAACCCTGGACGTTGATTGTGTCATCACCACTGCCCGCGTTAATCGTCAACGAGCTGCCAGGATTCGCGAACATCAGGCTTTCCCCCAGCGTCGAATCGATCCGAGAAATCGAATTGCCGACCGTGCCATCGTCGGAAACCGTGATCGTTTCTGCTCCGCCATTGAACGTGAAGACTCGGTTGGTCGCGCTCAGGTTGTCGGTGATCGGTTCCAGACCGAGATAACTGAACTGCGAGTTCCCCGTCACGTCGATCGTCCCGGCCGAGGCGCTTGAGAACGCGTGCGTCACACTCGCGAACGAACCACCACCCAGCGGGCCGCCGGTCAGCGTCAGCGAGTCTGCGGGACCGGTCGCGGGATTGCCCCCGTCGTAGGTAATCGACTTCGAGAAATTGCCCAGCGACAGATCGATCGTCAGCGAGTCGTTGCCAGCCAGCGTGTTGACGAAAATCTGCGAGCCAGCGACCAACGCGAACGGAATCGTCACCGTGTTCGTGCCGCTGCCGGTCGCACCTGCGATCGAGGTCGAAAGCAACTGACTGGGATCGCTGATGACGAAGCGGCTATTGGTCGTGTCGGACTGGATCGTGAGCGTGTCGTTCGACGTGCCGCCGTTCTGGTCGGTGATGACGAGGTTATTCGAGCCGTCGAGCGCAATGCTGGTTTCCAGTTCGGTGACGGTCAGCACGACGTCATTGCCGACAGTCCCCGCGTCGGTGTTGGCGGCGTAGGTGATCGTCGCGTTGAAACCGCTGCCGAGGAAATTGCTGATCGTCGCCCCTTCGGTCAGTCCGTCGAACGTGTCCGGGATCAGGTCCGTGCCGTCGTTCACGAGGATCGCGAAAGTGTTCCCCAGACTCGGCACGAAGCCATTGAACGCGGTTGTCGTCAGCGTTGCGTTGCCCAGGCTGACTGTTCCCGTGACTTTGAGCTGATCGTGATTCGTCGCCGCGTCGCCGGGGGACGTGCCGCCGATCTCGACGTCGAAGAACGAACCGTTGGCGAAACTGACGTCGAGCGAATCGAGAATGCCGGGACTCGAACCGGGCCGCACGCGTCCGCCGCTTTGCACGTTGACCGGCCCGACGGAACCGGTTCCGCCCAGCTTGGCCGTGTTGGCCACCGTCACCGTGCTGGCCGACGGCAACGAGCCATCGACGATTAGCGTCCCCGTGTTGATGGTCGTGCTGCCCGAATAGGCGTGAGCGCCGCTCAGCGTCTGCGTCACGCTTCCGAGGAACACCGCCAAACCGCCGGAGTTCGA
>JAQBZS010000149.1 GCA_027622115.1 Planctomycetota bacterium
AAATTCTTGAATTTCAGGCGATGTCGTTGATTCGACGTGCCTTCGAAAAACTCGCCAGTCGAGAACTTGCTGGTCAGGCTTACGGATTTCAGATTTGGCGGTTTGACGTAGTTGGTGAATTCCAAGTCGAATACCCGCCAAATCTGAAATACGTAGCCAGACCCCGATCCCCCCAAAATGACAAACTCGAACTTAGCTGTTTTCAGTTCGAAAACCGGAATTCTTCAGCTCGTTGGACCGTCAGTCGAAGGCGTACGCGTGTCAATATCTCGAAACGCGTACGCTTTCGGCTGACGGTTCAACGACCGCGACTTCGCCACGCCCACGTCGTTCCAAGGATGAATCTGTTGACTGATCACAATCTCCGCACCGTGCTGCGAACCGATTATGCACCGCCGACATTCTGGATCGACACGGTCGAACTTGAATTCGACTTGCAGTCACGCGATACCGTCGTCACTGCACGAATTCGACTGCGGCGCAATCCACAGCAAGGTTCACGCCGATTGGAACTGGATGGCGAACGGCTCGATTTGCAGAGCGTTCGATTGGACGGCGAACTGCTGGCCGAAGAGCGTTACACCGTCACCGACACACAACTGGTCATTGACGAATTGCCGGATGCGTGCCTGTTGGAAACGCGAGTGGTGGTGCATCCGGCCGACAACACGTCGCTCTACGGGCTGTATCAGTCGTCCGGCACGTTTTGCACGCAATGCGAGGCGCTTGGGTTTCGGCGCATTACCTATTTTCTCGACCGCCCCGACGTCATGGCCACTTACCTCGTCACGATTCGAGCCGATCGCGCGTCGGCTCCGATTCTGTTGGCGAATGGAAATCGCATAGACCAGCGGATCCTCGACGATGGTCGACAGGAAGTCGTGTGGCAGGATCCGTTTCCCAAACCGAGCTACTTGTTTGCGTTGGTGGCGGGCGACTTGAAGTGCCATCGCGGTTCGTTCACCACGCGGAGCGGACGGGAAGTGGCTCTGGAGATTTGGGTCGAGCCGCAAAACATCGACCGCTGCGAGCACGCGCTGGTGTCGCTCCAAAAGTCCATGCTGTGGGACGAGCAAACATTCGGCCTGGAATACGATCTCGACATCTACATGATCGTCGCCGTCGATGACTTCAATATGGGCGCGATGGAAAACAAAGGGCTCAACATCTTCAACTCGAAGTATGTGCTGGCTCTGCCGGAAACCGCGACCGACAGCGACTATCTCGGTGTCGAGGCCGTCATTGCTCACGAGTACTTCCACAATTGGACCGGCAACCGCGTGACGTGTCGGGATTGGTTCCAATTGACGCTCAAAGAGGGCCTGACCGTTTTTCGCGACCAGCAATTCACGGCCGATCAAACGTCCGCGTCGGTTAAACGCATCGATGATGTCCGCGGTCTCAGACAGCGGCAATTCTCCGAAGATTCCGGGCCGATGGCGCATCCGATTCGGCCTGAGTCTTATATCTCGATGGACAATTTTTATACCGCGACCGTATACAGTAAAGGTGCCGAGATCATCCGCATCTACCACACGTTGCTTGGAGCGGACGGGTTTCGTCGCGGCATGGACTTATACTTTGAACGGCATGACGGGGGTGCCGTGACCTGTGACGATTTTCGCGCGGCAATGGGCGATGCCAATGACGTCGACCTGTCGTTGCTGGATCGATGGTACTCGCAACCGGGAACTCCGGTGTTGGAAGCGACCGAGGCATGGTCGGCCGAAACGGGCGAATATACGCTGAACTTCAAGCAATCGTATCCACCGCTGTCGTCAAGCATTCCGGGATCGGCGGATCGACAACCGGTGCCCATTCCGATTGCCGTCGGCTTGTTGGATGCGAACGGCGACGACCTGTCGTTAAGACTGACCGGCGATGTTTCGGCAATCGCTGCCACGACGCGAGTGCTGCGTCTCGACGATGCCGAGGCGTCGTTCACGTTCACGGGGCTGTCCGCCAAGCCGACGCCGTCCGTGTTGCGAGGTTTTTCAGCGCCGGTCCGGCTACGGATGGACCGCTCGCCCGCAGAACTTGCGTTCTTGATGGCGCACGACGGCGATTCCTTCAACCGCTGGGAAGCCGGTCAAACCCTGGCCACGCAATTGCTGCTCGCACTGGCACGGCAGTCGCAATGCCGTGAAGCGCTGTCCTGTCCGGACGATTTCAGCGAGGCGTTCGGCCGAATTCTGACGGACGAGTCGCTTGATGGTTCGTTCAAGAGTTTGGCGATGTCACTGCCAACCGAAGCGGTGCTCGGACAAGAAATGGAAGTCTGCGACCCCGACGCCATTCATGACGCTCGGCAATTCCTGATCAAGAGTCTCGCCACGACCCACCGCGACACGCTGATCGCCATGTTCAGTGAATTGTCGACGAACGACGAGTACCGGAACGACCCGCAGTCGATCGATCGCCGTCGACTCAAGTCGAGCGTGCTCGGTTATTTGTCTCTCTTGAATCAGCCGGAAACCACGGCACTCGTGGCCCGGCAATTCGCCACGGCGGACAACATGACGGACTCGGAAACCGCTTTACTGTTGCTAGCGAATTTGGAATGCCCCGAACGAGACGACGTATTGGATCGCTTCTAAGAGAAATGGCAATCCGACACATTGGTGCTCGACAAGTGGTTCAGCGCCCAAGCCCTGTCTCAGCGATCGGATACGCTGGAACGCGTGACGGAACTGACGCAGCACTCGAAATTCACGCTGTCGAATCCGAATCGAGTCCGCGCGTTGTTGGCGGTCTTCGCCCTGAACCAAGTGCGATTTCATCGGACGGACGGAGCCGGTTACAAGCTGTTGGCGGACTTCGTCCTACAAGTCGACTCCGCGAATGCGCAACTCGCATCGCGTCTCGTCAGTTCCTTCAACAGCTACCGACGATTCGACGGAGACCGCCAAGAACTGGTGCGTCACGAACTGTCCCGCATTTCCGCGCACACCGGACTGTCGAACGATGCGCGCGAAATCGTCGAGCGTGCTTTGAGCTTTTGATCCATCGAACCGCGATACCCGAGAATCTGTTCGGGAAACGTCAAGTCCGTTCCGAGTTTGTGCATTCTTGATCGCTCACGGCAATACTCGCGACCCACTTCAATTTGGGCGTCGCGTTAGGTCTTCCCGATGACTTGACATCGATATCGCCCTTTTCCTGCATCCGCCAAGATCATCTCGTTGGCGGCAAACGCCAAATCGCGACTTTATGCGGGCCACATCGCATCAGTGTCGCTTGATTTCCGTACTTGCAACGCGATCCGTTGTTCGCCGAAAGTCATGTCGCTAAACCCATCTGTCTATCGGAGTTTTGATGAAACACAACAGGCCGCGCACGCTCGCCTTGCGCACATCGTTTCTGCTGTCTATTCTCGCCCTTGCTGTTGCGCCTCGAACTTGCGAGGCCCTCGATGCTAATGATCTCGACGAACTCGCTGCGGAAATCGCAAAAACGATTCGCGCGGACTTTGTTAGTAATAAGCCCGCAAATGGAAAGTATAAAGTCGCTGTCTTCAAGTTCACCGATCAGAACGGCAAGTACGATCCGAACACGATGGGAAATCTGGGCAACATGTCTGCTTCGTTGCTACAGGACGAACTCAAAGTGCAGCTTTCGTCGAATCCGACAACCGGAAAATACGAGGTATTCAATCAATACACGATCGACCAAGTGTTTTCGGCGACCAGCACCAGTCAAATCGGCGTCTTCTCGCCCAACACCGCACAGGTGAGAACGGCCTGCGCGAGTGCCGGAATCGATGTTGCTGTGTTGGCTCGGCTTAAGTTCGACAAGATTCAGGAAGTGCAGGATAACTTTCCCGACCCCGTTGCCGTTGAGGTGAACCCATGCAGCGTCCATTATGCCGAACGCCGTCCTCAGTCATTGCGGGCTTGCGACGATTCCGGGATCGCCGGGGACACCGAGGTTGTTCGATGTTGATTTCTTCCTGCGAGTTGCCCCCAACAACGCGGACGATTCCGACCCGAGTGTTTGGCAACGGATGCCTTTGAAGGTCGCAATCAACCCCAACTCGGCAGACTACGGCACGTTCTTTCTCGAACTCGATGAAGCAAGACACCGAGACCAAAGGTTCAAGATTCGACTGAAATACAATGGGGCTCGGTCCGTTGTCACGGATCCGGTCGCGAAAGACCGCATCTATGCTGCGGCTCTAACGATTGATGGCCTGGATAGCTTCTATCACGTGGGACCAGGCGGATCGCTCGCTGCCAAGTTTGTATTCCCGCCACAGGCCAAGAAATGGATTCTTACGGCTCCGGGTCGAGTCATCGTAAAGGCTCCTAACAGTATCATGCGGTATCCGGCTCCTTACGCTTGGGGTGCCAATACGAATCCCCCAACACCGCGGGACGACCCACGGCACCAACACTTGCAGTTGGGGAATGTTGGACGCATTAAGAACGGCGCAATCCAGAACTTCAACGGACCCGGCCATTCCGTGGTGGACGTTCGCGGATTTCAGAACGGAGCAAAATATGCAGACTCCTTCGTATTCAAGACTGGCGGCGATTCGTTGGCAAATCTCGCCGGCAGCATCGCGGACGTCGGTGAAATTAAAGTGTATTTCTATGGTGAAGAGTTGCCGCTTCCGATGGGAATCGCACTCGCATCCCGTCCGGGAGGCGTCGGGGCCGGCGCAAAGATCACGAATCCCGTGTTCCCGATCCAGCTCCGCCTCGACAACAATCCTCACGAAGTGTGGACCATCAAGTACCGCTACGTGAATTCCAAGAATCCGCCCCCGGGTGGACTGGTCCCTGTTACGCCAACCGTTCCTTAGTTCGTTTTCAGAAAACTTCCCGTTTTGTAGCCACGCTCGCCAGAGCGTGGTTTTCTTGTAGCCACGCTCGCCAGAGCGTGGGCTCTGAATGCAGATCCAGCCCCACGCTGTGGTGAGCGTGGCTACGGGTTGAGGACCGATTCGGTTCAAAACAATCACCGGCTGCGCCGCTGCTGCCGGGCACCGCTTGTCTCATTCCGTTTCAAAGACGATGTTTGCGGTTGGTTCACGTATTCCGTGAACAAACCCGAAACGTTTTCGTTTGGCACCGGTAATGAGTTCAATCGAGGTGACTCGTGAACGCGGACATTTCCACTCATCCGCCGCGACAACAGTTGCGTGAATACGAACAAGGCCGATTGCCGAGTGACGCAGCCGGTCTCGTTCAAGCTCACATCGCAGAGTGCGCCACGTGCCGGGGAGCTTTGGACTCGCTGCGACATCGGGATGCGGCCGAGCATCACACGTCGGGAAACGAGTTCGGTCATGCCACGGTTTCTCTTCCGGAACCGGCCGTACCGCGCGAATCGAAATTGCCCGACTGCGGCGACCAATTGACGAGTTCCACCGAATCGATCGAGATTCCGGGGAACTGGTCGACTTCGGTTACGGCTTCCGTGGACGCGGACGATGAAACGAACGTCGAATCGCGGAGTGAGCGGATGGAATTGCCGCCGATTTCCGAGGGCCGGTATCGGCTCATCGGAGAAATGGCTCGGGGCGGCATGGGGATCGTCTATCGTGCCGAAGACAATCTGTTGGGTCGCGAAGTTGCCGTCAAAGTTTTGATGAATGGAACCAGCCACGACGAACGCTTGCGGCGATTTGTCAACGAGGCGCGGATCTCCAGTCAGCTTCAGCATCCGGGTGTGCCGGCGGTGTTTGAAATCGGCCGCATGAAGAATCCCGTCGCGGACGCCACCCATGAAGACACGAGCGGCAACACGGTTGATGACGTGGTGTTCATCGCAATGAAACTGGTGCGCGGCGACACGCTGACCCATCTCCTGCGAGCGAGAAAGGGGCCGACGGAAGACCTGGCTCGATTGATCGGCGTCTTCGAACAACTTTGCCAGACCGTGGCATTCGCGCATTCTCGCCGCATTATTCACCGTGATCTCAAGCCGGAAAACGTGATGGTCGGCGCGTTCGGCGAAGTTCAACTGATGGACTGGGGAATCGCGAAACGACGTCCGCGTCCCAAGCGAGCGACGCCCGAAGCCGACGACGAATCGAATCCACGAATTCAACGAGAGTCGGCGCGATCAGATCCGAATTCACGGGGTGACGACGAATCAGATTCGGTGGATGAGCCGACACAGATCAATCTGGAGATCGATCGCCTAACACGCGGAAAAGCAGACGGAGCCGTCGGCGGAATTAATTCGACATCACCACGAATTGCGAACGACGAATCAGCCCTTGCCGAGGATGACCCTGCCGCGGATGACGACGTCACGCTGGGAATGCCGACCGATGACGAAGGGACGGGACAAGTCTCAATCGAAGGTTTCGATCCGGGTGATTCGGCGAATTTGAAAGGCAGTCTTGGGGCCGATGAATTTGTCGCTGACGATTCGATTCAGAACCGAGCACGCTCTGCGGCCTCGTCGCTCAATCTGCAAACATTGATTCACACTCGCATGGGGCAAGTCTTGGGAACGCCGTCTTGGATGGCTCCCGAACAGGCATGGGGACAAGCCAGCGACGCGGACGAACGATCCGATGTGTTCTCGCTGGGTGCCATCTTGTGTGCGATTCTCACCGGGCAACCGCCGTTCGTGGCGAAATCGTCCGCAGACTTGTTGCGGCTGGTTCAGTCGGGAGACATGGACGAAACCTATGAAAGATTGAATGACTCGGGAGCCGATCCACTGCTGATCGAATCGGCGAAACGGTGTCTGGCGCTGGATCCGGACGATCGCTACGCGAATGCCGGGGAAGTAGCGGAAGCGACTCGGCAGTATTTGGATTCGGTGCAAAGTCGCCTTCAGCAGGCGGAATTCAAACGCGTGGAATCCGAAACTCAGACCGCAGAAGAGCGAAAACGTCGTTTCTTTCAACTGGCCTTGGTCAGCGTGCTGGCCGTGATGACCGTGGGTGCGGTCGGCATTTGGAATTACTGGTCGAAGCTCGCGGACGAACGGTTGCTGGCGGCGAGAAACAATGTCGAGTCTCAATTGAAGGAAGCCGAGCATCAGTGGGCATTGGCGGTTAACGCGAGACATTCCCAACACGGTCACTGGGAGGAATCACTCGCTTTCGCCGAACGAGCGACCTTGAATGCCACTGATCAGGGACTTGCGGACTTGATCAGCAAGGGCCAAGCGTACGAGAAAGACTGCACGCTGATGATCGCTCTCAATTCCGTGCTGGATGACCGATCGAACGACGAAGATTCCACGAAATCGGCAGCCATCGATTGGAATCTGAATCGAGCCGTCTCGCCGCTTCCAAGAGGCCCACTCGGCGGCCGCCCGCGCCCCGGATTCGGTCCCCCGCCGGACCACGACCCGCCGGAACATCAAGGCCGCCACGCAAAGACAATCACCGATCGATTTCAAAACGCGTTTGACGAATATGGTCTGCCGTGGGACACGACGGCTGCCAGAACTTTTCAGATGCACTTTCAATCAAAAGCGGCGAGGCCCGCACGCCACGACAACGCGGCGTCGGGGTACGAGGCGCTCCGGGAACACGTCATCGCGAATCTGCACTTGTGGCTGGGATTTGCTTCCCACCGGAGTTTGGCCGATCGTCCCGAAACCGAGGAAGCTTCGCACGACACCAACGTCGCCAATCTCGGCGCGATGAAACGCTGGCTCGTGCAAGTGCTGGACCTGCTGGACCCGGGATCCTGGCGCTGTGAAGTGCGGGCGACCGTTTTGGAGAACAATCAGTCGCGTTTGGCCGAATTGACCACGAACCACGATCTTTCCCAAGAGCGACCGACGCTCCTGTGGCTGGCGGGAGTGCAACTCCAACGCTTGGATCCGGAATTGCTCAAGCGAGTGCAACGGCGACATGTGAACGATTTTCTCATCAATCGCACGTTGGCCAATCGCATGTTGCGCGAGGGCGACATGGAGTGGGCGTCGCGTTACATGATGGCCGCGGTCGGATCACGACCACACGGCAAGACGTTTTCCGATCTAGGCCTGTTGTTTGAAGGCTTGGGTGAAATGAAAGACGCCCAAGCCATGTTCGAAAACGGATTGAAACTCGCCGAAGAACACCCCACGTCACATCAGACAAAAGCCCATCGAGACTACGTCGAATTCTTGGTGCGTCGGGAAGAATTCGATTCCGCACGGAAGCAAGTCAACGACGCAATCGCGAACACCGATGTCCAAGCGGACGGAGAATTCTGGACGATGGTGATGTTGTCTTCCTACATCCATGAACGGCAGCAGCAATTCGCCGACGCGCTTCGCGTGCTTCAGGCACTCCTCGATTCCGGCCGACCACTCGACCCCACGATCAGAAATCAGATCGAGACACGGGTCGTTGAACTCACGCTGACACGGCCGATTGATGAGCGCTGAGTTGACGTGGAGCGGCGAAACGGATTCGATATTGGCGTGCTGCAACAACCATCCGTGGGCCGTTCGATGCGCAGTTCATCACCCATCGTCATTATGACGCTCGCCGCCATGGCGATTCAGGCAGTCGGTTATACGACCTGCTGTTGCGATGGCGTACCGTCCGCCAACGACGGGACACCGACGGATTCTCAGCCCATGCTCAAAGTGGGCGGCGGATGTCCGCATTGCAGGACGGAACCGCCAGCCGCCGATCACAATGATCGCCTCAATGCGGCGCGCCATTGCGACTGTATTCGCAACGCGATGGCGGATTGGTTGCCGCACCGTACGACTCCCGTGTTGCCGTTCGACCTCATTGCTGAACCCAAACCTCGACGCGACACAGACGCTGCTCACGCCTCGTCCACGGATCTCACGACGGACCTCTCGGCGAGTGTGACCTTCAAGCGGCATCTCCGCTTATGTCGTTGGTTGTGTTGAACCGACGAATTGCGACACCGCCCTGATGGCTGATGAATTGTGTCTCGCTAATTCAAGGTTTCAAACTCCTGGGAGTTCTCCAATGCGTAATTTGCTAATTGCTGCGGTTGCTTTGATGCTCGTGTCCGGTGTTAACGCCGACAAATCCGAAACGAAGAAGAAGGATCCTTTGGCAGGAATTAAGTGCCCGGTCTCCGGCAAGCCGGTCAAGGCCGACAAAACGGCTGAGTACAAAGGTGCCAAAGTTTACTTCTGCTGCCCCGGTTGTCCCGCTCCGTTCGCCAAGGACACTGAAAAGTTCGCCAACAAGGCCAACCATCAGTTGGTCGCCACCGGTCAATTCGTTCAGACCAAGTGCCCCATCACCGGAAAGGACATGGACAAGTCCAAGTCCGCGAAGGTTCTGCATCAGATTCTCGCATCGGTCTCACTGAGCCAGGAACCGACGATCGACCCCGCAGCGTCCGCGACTCAGAAGGCACCGGTCGCCGAACCTCCTCAGCCGCCGGTTCTGCCTCCCACTACGGTTCTCGGTTCGGCGAGCGTCAATGTTCCAGCGGACAATCCGCGTGTCGCCGATCGACGTTTCGGGCCGTCGACCAGCGAATTCGGCCGCAACACGGGCGTCCTGCGGAATCGGTTGTCGCTGTTCGACTCGTCGGCGAGCGGCTCGATCATCGGTCGAGATCAGATCGTCGAGAAACAAGCGATCGACATGTTCCATTCGCTCCAAAACGAAGTGGGCGTGCTGCTGCAGCGCACGGCCATCGGGCAGGCATCACCCTTCATTCGCGGGCTGACCGGTCAGCAAGTCTTGATACTTATCGACGGCATACGGCTGAATAACTCGTTCTTTCGACGCGGCCCCAATCAGTATTTCAACACGATTGATCCCGGCTTGGTCGAACGGATTGAAGTCGTGCGTGGACAAGGTTCCGTGCTGTGGGGATCGGACGCGATTGGCGGCGTGATCAACATCGTCACGCGTTCGCCGAACTCGCACCGTGGCCAATTTCATGGCGGGTACACCGGCGCCGAATTCCACGAAACCTTCAACACCGCAGACTCGTCGTCTTACAGCCGGATCAACGTTGACGGCTGGACCGGCGAAAGTGGTTTCTTCGGCGGCGGCAGTTATCTCAACGTCCGGGATCTGGACACCGGCTTCGATTTCGGACGCCAGCCGGGCACGAACTATTCTCAGTATTCGGGCGACGTGAAGTTTCAGCGTTTGCTGGGCGACGACCAACTGTTGACCGTCGCCGTGCAGCACCATGAACAGCAAGACGTCCCTCGCGCCGACCGCTTTCCCGGCTTTCCCGGCGACCGCAACAACAGCAACACACCCGGCGGGGCTCGATCTTTCGACCCGCAGCAACGCGATCTGGCCTACATGCGTTACGAGGCCCTGCAACCGATTGACGCGATCGACGCAGTCACCTTCACCGCGTCGTATCACCGTCAGCGTGAAGTGCAAACGCGAGGCATCCCCACAACCCGCACGCAGGAAACCGACGTGGAAAGCGTGGGAGTCAACTTGGTCGCGGTTCGAGACTTTGACGGATTCGGAAAGATTTCGTCCGGCGTGGACTGGTATCACGACGACGTGGACTCGGCATTCGGCGGGACGGCCGGCGGCGTCATCATTCCGGACGACGCTTACTACGCACGCTTCGGCACGTATGTGAACTGGGATGTTGCCGTCACCGAACGACTCGATGCCACTGCCGGAGTGCGCTACGAAACGATCAACACCGCCGGCACGCCGATCATCGCCAACACCGCCGTGCCCGTCCGAGCCCACTATCAAGGTTGGGTCGGGCAAGTCGGGCTGGTCTACAAGTTGACGCCGGAAGTCCACCTAGTCGGTTCGATCTCCGAGGGATTCCGAGCGCCGAATCTCGATGACTTGATGGCCAACAATCCCAACGTGTTGCAACAAGGTCAAAGCGTG
>JAQBZS010000150.1 GCA_027622115.1 Planctomycetota bacterium
ACTTGCGCAAACACCCAGTCTCGACAATACCAGTCTTTTGAAAGCCAAGCTAAGCCCTCAGGATTCCATTCAACCCAAACCATCCGTAGATTCGGAAAGGCGAAAATCATTGAGCATTCCTGTGGCCGATTCGGCGGCTTCACGGTTGCTCGACTCCTCGCACCTCGGGTTCGGCGGCGCTCGACCTTGGGGCGATCTGCTGCGGTCACTGAAGTACGGTTGGAAACCTGCACCACGCCTCGGGCGGGCTGAGGCATTCTTGGCGGAATACGGGACGCGCGTTCCTTGTTCGGCCACAAATCCGGTCGTCCGCGTCGGCTTACGATTGAACCTCGTCACCGTGACCGTGATGATCGTCGACACCCGACGAATTCGAGCACTTTTTTTTGCACCCTTAATCGAACTGCCGCCGTGACTGAAGAACATGCTGCCAACAACATTGATGACGCCCTGTCCGCGCTGCAGGCGGGTCGAGTCGTCATCGTCGTGGATGCCGATGATCGTGAGAACGAGGGTGACTTCATCGCCGCCGCCGAGACGATCACGCCGGAGACCATCGACTTCATGTTGCGAATCGGTCGCGGTTTGCTTTGCGTGCCGATGACCGCCGAAACCGCCGATCGATTGCAGTTGGAATCCGCCGTGTCGGTTGCCAAGAATTCGGCGCCGTACCGCACGCCGTTTCTGACGCCCGTCGATCACCGCGATGCCGGTACCGGCGTGAGTTCGCGGAATCGAGCGTTGACCGTCAAGCGACTGAGCGACCCCCACGCCACCGCCGGCGAATTTGTGCGACCGGGCCACGTGGAAACACTGTTGGCTCGCGATGGCGGCGTTTTGCGTCGAGCCGGACATACCGAAGCCACGGTCGATTTGTTGCGCATGGCCGGCATGAAACCCGTTGGCGTGCTGATCGAGATTTGCAGTCAAGCCGGCCACAACATGGCGGACCTTGACGAACTCCGCGCGATCTCCGACGAGCATTCGATTCCGATCATTACGATCGAAGAACTCATTCGTCACCGCCGCATTCGTGAGAAACTGATTCAGCGGGAAGTCTCGGTTCGAGTGCCCACTAGCCATTTCGGGGAACCGACCGTGATTTGCTACAGCGTGGCTCACGAGCACCAAGAACCGTTGGCTTTGGTGTGGGGTGACTTGGATTCCGCCGAGGCACCGTTGGTGCGAATGCATTCGTCGTGTTTCACGGGCGATGTTTTGGATTCGCTACGTTGTGATTGCGGCGATCAATTGCACATGGCCATGGACATGATTTATCGCGAAGGAGTCGGAGCGGTGGTCTACTTGCCGCAAGAGGGTCGTGGGATTGGATTGATGGCCAAACTCAAGGCGTACCAACTTCAGGAGCAAGGCTTGGACACCGTCGAAGCCAACCATCGGCTGGGCTTCAAGGCCGACATGCGGGACTACATGGTGGGATTGCAGATCCTCAAGGATTTGGGTTTGACTCGCGTACGATTGCTGACCAACAACCCGAAGAAGACAGACGCGTTTGTGTATCAGGGAGTGGAATTGGAAGTCGTCGAACAGGTTCCGATTGTCGCGCCGCAGTGCAAGGAACGCGAACAATACATGGCCACGAAGCGGGACAAGATGGGGCACCGCCTGCCACCATCCGGTCCGCCGGAAGTGAATTCGAAGTGAGGGCTGAAATGCCGTTGAAATCGAGGGAAGTCGCTGGAAGACAACCGGGGCCGCATTTGTTGATCACGGGTGGCGTTCATGGAGACGAATTCGAATCGATCGCCGCGATTCACAAACTGATCGACACCTTGGATGCCGACGCGTTGACCGGCCGCGTGACGCTGGTCCCCATCGTCAACGAAGCTGCGTTCTTTTGTGGGGCTCGGACCGCCGAAGCGGACGGGCTGGATTTGGCACGCGTTTGCCCCGGCAATCCCAGCGGCAGCGTGACCGAACGCGCCGCGCATGCCGTGAGTGAATTGATTCGCGGCGCGGATCTCTTCGTCGACCTGCACACCGGCGGCACGAAAATGTGCGTCTTGCCGTTGGCGGGTTATGGACTGTCGAGCGATGCGACGATTCTCCACCAGCAGCGCCGCATGGCCAGAGCCTTCAATTTGCCGGTAATTTGGGGGACGCATCCCGGCCTGGACGGGCGGACGTTGTCGGTCGCACGAGATGCCGGCGTGCCGGCGATCTATGCGGAATATCTCGGCGGGGCTCGATGTTGTGCGGCAGGTGTCACCACCTACGTGGATGGTTGCCTCAACATCATGGCGGAATTCGGCATGCTCGATCGGCCGCAGCCGACGTCTCGGATCGAACACATCGTCGAAGATCATCGGCCTCAGTCCGGCTTCATGCAGATCTCGCATCCGGCTCCCAAATCCGGATTCTTCACGGCGGCAGTCGAACTGGGCGAGACGGTTCGGCAGGGAGACGTGCTCGGAGTCGTGACCGATGTGTTGGGCCAGAATCCGGTTGCGGTTTGCGCCGATCATGCGGGCATCGTCTTGGTGATGCAGACGTTTTGCCGAGCCCGCGAAGGGACGGGGCTCGCGGTGGTGCTGCGAATGTCCGAATCCGTCGATCGCGAGTCGTTCGGTCTCGCGGGAACTTAAGCGAGGTTACCCAGGCATTAAGTGAGATTCTGGATGATTCCGGGGAATTCTGTACGATGCCACGCTTGGGGCGATGGATGTTCGAAGTTTCACAGACTCCAATTCGCCCAACGCCAATAATCCACGACGCGTAGTGAATCCTGTTCGACACACAGGCGTGCCAGGGGTCGGGAGTCAATCGGGAGTCCATGTCGTCCGGCGAATTCTTGCTGGCCGATTCTTACACCCCGATGGGGGTCAAACAGCAAAGCCCAGGGGCGCAGCGCACCCTGGGTTGACGACAAGTTCGCAAGAAATGAGCCCCAACGGCGTTCTTCACCGCTGTGGAAGCCCGTTGGGTTCGTAACGATGTTTAGACGGCAAACCGAGGGTGCGTTGCACAATTCAGGGTGTTGTCGAACTCCTTCGAAGTCATCACCCGATTCAGGGAATCTTCCATGTTGAATTTCAAGTTTCGATCAACGCTGGTCACGTTCGGCGTGCTGACTTTCGCGATGACAGCGCCGGCGTTTTCGCAGCCGAATCTGAGCTTCGTCGACCCGCTGCAAGATCCTTTGGGCTTGTCGGCACCACCGGAAATTGAATTCGACGTGTCGTTGGTCTCGTCCGATCCGAAGCCCGGGGGCGAGGTCCTGCTGTTGATCAATGTCAAGTTGCCGAAGACGGCTTACATCTATTCGCAAAACTCGACATTCGGTGGTGCCACGGTATTCACCGTGTCCGGAACCGGCTTCGAACCGCTGGGCGACTTCGTTCCCAGCCGCCCGCCCAAAGTCGTGTACAGCAAGGAATTCAAACAGAACGTCGAGAAATTCATCGGCGGTGTGATTTGGTTGCGACGGTACAAGATCGCCGACGACGCGGACATTGCCTCCATTCAGCTCAGCGGCACTATCAACGGCCAATTCTGCACGGATACCGAAACCGGTGCGTGCTATCCGATCCGTGGTGAAGAATTCACGGTGGGATTCGCCAAACCAAAAGCCGACGAGCCGGAAACGAACGCGGCCAGCGATGCCGAACGCCACGTGGTCGAAATTCGTCCGAAGAACCGGCAGAAGAAAGACGAACCCGTGCTGTTTCAGGTTTCGTTGCCCAAGGGAGCCAAGGTTGGCGAGGAAGTCGACCTACGGATTCAGGCGGCAATGGAAGGCGTCTGGCACATCTACTCCACAACCGCCGAAGACGTTGGCGGATATCCGACGCGACTGAATGCGGATGAACTCACGGGACTTGAAGCCGTCGATGCAAAGTTTTCGGCGAGCCGCGCGCCCGTGCGAAAGTTCGAAGAGGACGAATGGTTGGAGTACTTCGAAAAGGACGTGACTTGGACACGTACGTTCAAAGTCACGGCAGCAAACTACGGCGTGAACGGTTCGATTTCGTATTTGCTCTGCACGGACAAAACATGTCTGCAACCGCTAACGGTAAAGTTTGCCGTCGCTCCGGCATCCGTTCCGGTGGTCGCCGAGACACCGGCTGAACCTTCGTCGGTGGTGCCCCCGGACGATCCCACTCAAGGCGGGCTGCTGCCGTTTGTCATTGCCGCCGTGCTGGCCGGTTTTGCGGCTCTGTTGACCCCGTGTGTCTTTCCGATGATCCCCATCACGGTGAGCTTCTTCCTCAAACAATCGGAAGAGGGCACGCACCGACCCACCACCATGGCAACCGTCTACTGCCTGGGAATCATCGGCACGTTCACCGTCCTCGGCATGCTGATGGCCATCGTATTCGGAGCGACTTCGCTGAACCGCTTCGTCAACAACGAATGGCTCAACCTGGGGCTGGGAGCGATGCTGGTGTTCTTCGGTTTCAACTTGCTGGGCATGTTCGAAATCCGCACGCCGAGCTGGTTGTTGAGTTGGTCGTCGAGTCGCGAGAGCAGCGGATATGTCGGCATTCTGTTCATGGCGTTGACGTTCACGTTGGTGTCGTTCACCTGCACGTTCGCGTTCGCGGGCTTGTTGCTGGTGTGGGCTGCAAAGGGGCAGTTCTATTGGCCGATCGTCGGATTGTTGGCGTTTTCCGCGGCGTTTTCATTGCCGTTCTTTTTCTTGGCACTGTTTCCGAGTTACTTGAAGCGACTGCCGCAAAGTGGCGGCTGGATGAACACCGTGAAAGTCACGATGGGCATGATCGAACTGGCTGCCGCGTTCAAGTTTTTTAGCACGGCGGACTGGGCGGCGAATTCAAGTCCCGTCGTGTTTGACTATGGCTTGGTGATGACGGCTTGGATGGTGATTGCGATTTGCACGGGGATGTATTTGCTGGGTACGTTTCGCCTACCACACGATTCGGCCACGGAATCCATTTCAGTGCCGCGACTTGCCTTCGCATTGATGTTCCTTGGGCTGGGCGGCTTCATGGCTGTGGGCATGTTCTGCAGCAAGGCCCCGACCGGTGAAATCTGGGCACAGATCGCTGCGTTCGCGCCGGCCGACCTGGAAATCGGCGAAGACGACGAGATCGGTCCAGTATCCAAGCACGATGGTTTGGAGTACGCACTCGATTATGAACGCGCACAGAAATCCGCAGCCAAACGCAATGTGCCGTTATTTCTGGACTTCACGGGAGTCAATTGCGTGAACTGCCGCAAGATGGAAAACGCGGTGCTCAATGACCCGAAGATTCACGAATTGCTGGCGAATTTCGCGAGGATCCAGCTCTACACGGACTCAGTGCCGGGAGTCACGGACAAGGTCTTGGAAGCGAAGTTGCTCAAGACGAATTGGGAGAAGCAGGAAGCTTGGTTCGGAGACGTCACGCTGCCGTCGTATGCGGTCGTGACGCCGGACGGCAAACACGTGTTGTCGTCGAGCAAGGGGTTAAGTTCGATTAAGGATTTCAACGCGTTCCTCAACAAGGGGCTGGAGGAATGGGATAAGCAAAGTGGGAAACCGGTTGCGTCCCGCTCGAAAGTCGAAGCGACAACCCGAACGGCGGATACCGCAACCGCGGTACCGGTGGGATTGACACGGACACACGGTGGGTTGGCTTTTGCATTGAACTTCGACGAGGGAAAAAGGTCAGCGGGATCAAGCAATCAACCGATCTTCCTCATGTTTTCGGCGATCAATCATGTCGGATGCGCGCAGTTCGAACGGTCCTATCTTGCTGATCAAACGAATCACGAATCACTCAATCGATTTATCAGAGTTCAGATGTTTATGGACTCCGTGCCGTCGGACTTGGATGAGGCAATGGAGTCGGTTTTGTTGAAGGCAACTTGGAAGCTTCAAGAGGAAATGGCTGGCGGCGACATTTCGGTGCCAATGTGCTTTGTTCTGCGTCCCGACGGCAGCATCTTGACGAAATTGGTGGGGCCTGTGTCGCCGGAACAATTCAAACAGTTTCTCGATACCGGTTTCAAGAAATGGGAACTTCAACGAGCAGTCGCAGGCCAATAACGTGCTCACATTACGACGGAAGTGAAGCGTGTCGAGAAATTGGACCCGAGCAAAAACGCTTAGTACATGTCCAAGAACTATTTCCCGATTCGGGAATCCGCTTGCACAAGCCCGCCAAATCTGAAATACGTAAGCCAGACCCCGATCCCCCGCAATGTGACAAACTCGAACTTAGACTTGGGCGACGATGTTTCAACGTCGCAGTGTCGCATGGACGCGCACGCCTGCGGCTCGCGGTTAAACGCGCCGGTACATGTCGCAAAACGCAGGACTTCCTCGACACAGTTTTGAAGTGATGGTCAGAGCGTCATACTGTCTGGTCGAGTCGTGACCACGGCATGCCGAGTGACCTCGACACGTTGCAACCGTGGAACACGCAGACCGCCCGCTTCAAACGATCGAGAGCCATTATGGATGATGCGACTTCCCAGTCCGCGAAAACGGCAAAGGGTACGGGAAAAGAAAAAACCGTCGATGACGTGCCCGTGAAAGTCACTCCGCGTAAAGGTGCGGCTTCCCGGAAATGTTCCATCGGCTTCGATCTTGGCGGAACCAAGATGCTGGCCACCGTGTTTGACGGGGATTTCAACCAGATCGGTCGCAGACGTCGTCGGACTCGTGCCTTTGAAGGTGTCGACCAAAGCGTCCAACGCATCATCGAGACCATCTACGAAGTCTTGGAAAAGGCCGAACGCACCAAGGACGACCTGACGTGCATCGGCATGGGCTGCCCAGGTCCGCTCGACCTGGATCAAGGCATCGTCCTGGAAGCACCAAATCTGAACTTCAAGAAAGTCCGATTGCGGAAGTTGCTGCAGGAAGAATTCGGTTGTCCCATCCACCTGCTCAATGATGTCGATGCGGGGGTCTATGGCGAATACCGCTTCGGCGCGGGGCGCGGGGCGCGTTGCGTGTTGGGTGTGTTTCCCGGAACTGGGATCGGTGGCGGCTGCGTGTATGACGGTAAGATTCTGCGAGGCCGCGAGAATTCGTGCATGGAAATCGGTCACACGCAGGTGATTCCCAACGGCCCGCTGTGTGGGTGCGGTCTGCGAGGGTGTCTCGAAGCCGTCGCCAGTCGACTCGCGGTGTCCGCCGCCGCCGCGCAATTCGCACTGCGTGGTCAAGCCCCACATCTCTTGAACGAAGTGGGGTCCGACGTAGCGGAGATTCGCAGCAGTGCCCTGTCACGGTCCATCAAAGCGGGCGACAAGGCCATTGAGCGATGTGTGTTGTTGTCGGCCGAATTCGTGGGAGTCGCCGTGGCGAATGTCGTGCATTTGTTGTCGCCGGATGTCATCGTGCTCGGCGGCGGGCTGGTCGATGCCATGCCCGAACAATACGCCAAAGCGGTGCTGACCTCGGCGCGTGCCAGAGTGCTGCCTTCAGCGCGGGATTCGTTTGAAGTCCGTGTCGCCGAGTTGGGCGATGACTCCGTCGTGAAAGGTGCATCCGCTTGGGCTCAGCGCGCCACCGTTTGATTGAATCCGAATCGTGTCAATCAATGTAGAATCATGTCACGCATTAACGAACACACTCGTCAATTGACTCCGAAACCGCCCGTGGCACCGAGACCGGTGGATGCCATCAGTCTCGATCGCGGCGAACAGCCCTATCCGCCGTCGCCGCTGGTGATCGAAGCGATCCGGCAATCGGCCGCGAACTCGCATAAGTATCCGGATCCCAACGGCTGGGAATTGCGACAGACCATCGCGCGGTACGCCGGTTGTCGGCCGGAAAACGTGGTTTTGGGCAATGGTTCGGATGAATTGATTGAACTCGTTGTGAAAACGCATGCGTGTGCCGGAGACGAAATCATCGTGCCGGTCCCGAGTTTTTTCGTATACGGGTTTGCCGCGCAGATGTTGAATGTGCGAACCACCAATGTCCCCCGAGCCGACGATTATTCGCTCGCCGTCGACCCAGTGCTGGCCGCGATTCGAGGCGATTCCAAAGTCGTGTATGTCGCGAACCCCAACAATCCGACGGGAACACTCACGTCACGCGAATCGCTGGTGGAGTTGCTGGAAGGCTGCGAGTGTGCCGTCGTGGTGGATGAGTGCTACTTCGAATTCTCGCAGCAAACGGTTGCGGACCTGATTGATCGCTTCGCCAATCTGATCGTGTTGCGAAGTTTCTCGAAGGGGTTCGGTTTGGCGGGACTGCGAATCGGCTATGCAATCACGAACGAAGACACGGCCGAAGCGATGTTCCGTTCAGCCAATCTGTTCTCGACCAACCGCATCGCCCAGGCCGCCGCGTTGGCCGCTCTGTCGGACGTGGAATACACGCGAACGCAGATATCGCGGATTCTCGACGGACGTCGGTGGCTGTCACGCGAATTGACGGACCGTGGGGTTCTCGTGCTGCCCTCGGAGACGAATTTCCTGTTCGCTTCGATGCGGTCGTTGGAAATCACATCCGCGGATGTCGTCGCCGGCTTGAAGCTGTTGGGTGTGTATATCGCCGATTTTGGCAACAAGCCCGGTACGGATGAGTTTGGCGTTCGGATTGCGGTTGGCAGTGAGGCGGAGAATACGGCCTTGGTTGAACGACTCGACCGAGTGATTGCCGAGTCACGTCATCGCCCCGCCGTCGCGACGGAGTCCTGATTCCCAAGACTTCCGTCCGGTCATAAAAACGACCGTGTGTTTCCATCCGTGTCGGCGACACGGCAAGAGTTACACTGGAGACGGTAGACCGGCGCGAGACGCCACGGGTCGGGACGGTTGAAGCGACGGGGTGATCCCGCCACCATCTACGCGGTTGCCCGCTCGTCCAACTCTTGAGGAGTCCGATCGATGCTGCGTTCTCTTTGCCTCGCTGCGATGTTGCTCGTTCCGAATCTGCTCGATGCTGCGGACTGGCTGACTTATCGCGGAGACAACTCGCGTTCCGGTTCGACTGCCGAATCCGTCTCGCTGCCGCTGGGCGTTCGCTGGGTTTATCAATCACCCGCGCCGCCACGCATGGCCTGGTCCAGCGCGGAAGGTCGGGTCATCGAAGGCAAAATCATCGGCCATCGCGTGAAATTCGACGACGCTCTGCATCCCGTCGTGGCCGGATCGACCGTGTTTCTGGGTTCGTCCGTCGATCACCGGCTACACGCGATGAATCTCGATGACGGAAAAACTCGCTGGTCGTTCTTCACCGGTGGCCCGATTCGACTCGCGCCAACCGTCGCCGACGGACGTGTCTACTTCGGTTCGGATGATGGGTTCGTGTACTGCCTGACGGCTGCGGACGGGAAGCTAGTGTGGAAATTACGAGTCGGACCGGCGGACGAATGGTTGTTGGCTCGCGGGACGATGATTTCGCGATGGCCGGTTCGTACGGGGGTGCTCGTTCAAGACGGTGTGGCGTATTTCGGTGCGGGTATCTTTCCGCACGAGGACATCTTCCTGATGGCTGTCAACGCGGCGGACGGCTCGGTCGTGTGGCGAGAAGACAATTTGAGTGCTCAAGACGCCGGTCGCAATAACCTTTCGCCCCAAGGGTACTTGCTGGCACAAGACGACCTGTTGTTCGTGCCGTCCGGTCGATCGCTGCCCGCGGCGTTTGATCGAACGAACGGCAAGCTGCTGCACCGCCGCACGTTTAGTTGGCGATCCACGGCCGGGGGCGTGGTCGGCGGAACTCGCGCGTTGCTGGCCGATGGTCAGCTCTATGCAACCGGGCCGCATCATCTGTTGGCGATGGATCAGAAGTCGGGCGACGCAGGCTTTGGTTGGATCGCCGGACGCAAGATGGTCGTGCAGGGCGGCGGAGCATTTGTCGTCACGGGGACGCATGTTGCAAGACTGGATCGCTTGGCCTACGCGGTCAACAGCCGCCAGACGCATAAGTTGGAGATGGAAGCGGAAACGCTGCGACGCAAGCTGCGAACTCCATCACCGACAACCGAAAAGGATAAGGCCCGATTGGCCGACGGCTTGGCCGAACAGAAGCGGATCGCGAACGTCGGCGTGGTTTGGACGCAACAGACAACGGACGACTCGCAGATCATGGTGGCCGGTCAACACGTCTTCGTCGGCGGGAACGATCGAGTCACCGCGTACGACCGTGAAGACGGCAAGCAGGTGTGGCAGGCCAAAGTGGATGGAGCGGCTCGCGGATTGGTGGTGTCGAACGGTCGATTGTTGGTGAGCACTGACCTCGGCATGGTTTACGTGTTCGCGACGGGCGATTCCGTTGCGATCGCCGCCGAGAAAAAGAGCAACCCGTTCGCCGAGGACGCCTGGACGGCGACGTATGAATCGGCCGCTCAGCAGATCTTGAAAACGAGCAGTGTCAGTGGTGGGTTTTGTTTGGTCGTGGGCAACGAAGACGGACGACTGGCCTACCACTTGGCGAAGAACAGCAACTTGCAGGTTTACGCTATCGAATCCGATGCTGCGAAAGTGGCTGCGTCGCGCGCGGCGATTGCCAAGTCGGGCTTGTACGGCAGCCGCATTACCGTGTTGCGCGGCAATCCGTCGAATCCGCCGTTCGCGAACTATTTCGCGAATCTCATCGTCTCGGACACGCTGTTGCGGCATGGGAAAGTCGACGTGGATTGGAAGAACATCGGGCAACATTTGAAGCCATTGGGCGGCGTGTTGTGTCTGGGTCGCCCGGAGTCTGTTCCCGGTGGAGCCGTGCCGCCGGACAAGTTGGCGGAATCTCTTACCGCGACCGGTCTCGGCGATCAAGCGACGCTCATTGCCGACGGCTCGTGGTCCAAGTTGACTCGCGGAGGCCTGCCCGGTGCCGGCAG
>JAQBZS010000151.1 GCA_027622115.1 Planctomycetota bacterium
CAAGTCCCGCAGCCAGGCCGGCTTCGATGTCGTCCTTGAGTCGCTCGGCACGCTTTGTCGCCAATTCGCGAGCCTTGGTTTGCTTCCAAGCCTTGATGACCAGATCCCGTACGCCTTTCTCCTTCAGCGTGGGTTCATGAGCGGCTTCGTCCGCAATCAACCAATAGACGTATCGGTGGTATTCATCATTTGGGCTGACCACGACTCTCGGCATGTATCTCGGTGGGCGAGACGAACCGAAGACATCAACCAGCGTGGTTCGATCGGACATGGTCGAGCCGAGGGCGCGAGCCCCGGACAGCGGATAGTCGATTGTGTTCCGAAAATCGTCTTCGGACACCAATCCGGTCGTCGCGTAAAACGCTTTCAACTTAGCGGCCAAAGCGGACATTGTGTCGTCCGTGCGTTTGATTTTCGCTTGCAAATCGGCTGCATCCGCTTCTTTGCCCTGTTGCTGAAGCTCAAACCCGAGATCACTGAACTTGTCCATTTGAGCGACGATTTGATCGGCGTGCGACTTCACCAACACTTCCGCTCGTTCTCGACGAATCGTCTGGATGATTTCTTCACGAAGAAAATCATCGAGCGGTTGGTACTTCGGACCTTCGGGTTCGGCCTTAGGCTCCAAGGCTTTTGGTGCGTCGGGAATCGACTTAACCTTCGGATCGACTTCCGGAGACTTGGTCTCCGGCTCGGCAGTCGATTTCGGTGAGGACTCAGGCTTTGTTTTCGAGTCCGGTACTTTGAGCACCGGCTGCGCTGCCTCAGTGGTCTTGGTTTCGGTTGTCTTTTTCTCGGCGGGTTGTTTCGCGGTAGTCTTCGACGGACTCGGCTCAGCCTTGTCATCCTGGCAGCCGTCTTGCGAACCATCGCCCTTCGGGTCTGCCGCTTTCTTCGGCGCCGGTGGTGGGTTCTTCGGCTCCGGCTTAGGCGCGGGCGGCAGTTTTTCGTTGGGAATCGGCTTGATCGCGGGTTTGCCGTCGTCCGGAGTGTTCAGCGGCGGGACGAGCTTTGGCGCGGGTTTCGGGTCACCCTTTTCGCCAGTCGTCTTGTTGGTGTCGGTCTTTGTTTCAGGCTGGCTCGTGGCATCCTTCGGAGCCGACGGCTTCGGCGGATCGTCGAAATTGGGGAAGTTCGGGAATGACGGGCCGCTCTTGGAATCCAGGTCCACGCTCTTGACCTTGTACTTCGTTTCCTTGTTGGCTTCGTAGTATTGCGTGACTTCTTCGTCCGTGGGGCTGTCGACGGTCTCGATCAAGTCATTGGCCACAATTTCGACATAGGCCAGATCAACGCGTCGCCCAAGTCGGAATCCCGGTTGCGGACCCTCGTCGGCGTAGGGATTGGGGAATGTCGACTTGTGCTTTTCAAACAGGGCTTGAATTTCGCCGTCGCTGGGTTCACCGACTCGATCCATGAAGGCATCAATGGGAATCGACGAGGCCGTGATCTCGGCCCCCACGTGCAGTTTGCGATAGGCATTCCAATATTGTTCGGGCGTCACGGAAACATTCGGCACGATCATTTGCAGTGCCAACTGCGAGCGAAGTTCCGGTGCCAGAATCTCCCGAACCAGCGTGTCGAACGACGGCGACTGGCCCTTGTACTTCACCTGCTTCAAGATTTGAGCCAACTCGTCCTTGGTGAGACTCTTGGCGGTTTGATCGCCAATAAACGCCTTGACCAATTCCGGACTGACGTTGATGCCAAGTTCGTCGGCTTCGTAATGCAGCAACTCGCCCAACAAGACGGAGTCGTCGACCGGGCCAAAGGAATAGGCCGGCGTTGAAGCGGCAGAGTTCGCCCGTTTCATGAAGTCGTTCGCAGCTTGGCGACGTTCCTTCAAGGCGTTCAAATCTTGACGCGAGAATTCGTGCTTGCTGGTGACGACCACCGGAGCGACACCATCGATCTGGGTCGACAAGAAGCCAATCGCCAAGCCGACCGCCGCTCCGCCAACGGCAAACTCAATCGCCTTGCCGCGCTTCATGCCAATGAAGACCAGCACTCCAGAGCCGATCAGCATTCCCAGCAATGGCCGGTTCGGCTCGGTGCGATTGAACAAGGAATCGAGCGTGAAAGCGAAGATTGCCATCACGCACAGCAAGACCATCATGGTCTTTTGATTCTTGCGAAAAATTGAAAACGGTGAAGCCATTTGAAATTCCTCAGTCGCGCCGAAAGATTGAGGGCAACCACGGCTCGACGGGGTGATCCGACAGATTTCCGAGAGGGTGGCGTCCCACGAGTGCGGGTTGACAGCGATCGGAATGATGCTTTATGGATTGTCGCCCATCAGCGGTCATCAACTGTTACCGCCGCTTGAAACCGACGTTTGACGAGCCTTCACATTGAGCCCGACGATCGATATGGCTCGCTCCATCAAGCGTTTGGACCCCAGTTTCCCCACATCCACTGGATGCGCGGCATTCTTATCTCTGACATTCCTTCACACAAGTCCGACCCCTCAAGGACCGCATCCGTGGCTGGCAAGAAGCACAAGGGGCTGGTGATCGTTGAATCACCCGCCAAGGCAAAAAAGATCGGCGGCTATCTCGGCAAGGACTATCAAGTTCTGGCCAGCATGGGCCACGTCCGCGATCTTCCCAAAACGGCGTCCGAGATCCCCGCCGCCATCAAAAAGGAGCCTTGGGGTCGCTTCGCCGTGAATTTCGAAAAGGACTTCGAGCCGCATTACGTCGTGCCGCCAGACAAGAAGAAGCTCGTCAAAGAGCTGAAAGCGGCGATGAAAGATGCCGACGAACTGATCCTCGCGACGGACGAAGACCGCGAGGGCGAGAGCATTGGCTGGCACTTGCTGCAATTGCTCGAACCCACGGTTCCCGTCAAGCGGATGGTGTTCTCGGAAATCACCAAGGATGCCATCCAGAAGGCAATCGCGAATCCCCGCGAAGTCGACAACGATCTCGTCAACGCGCAAGAAACACGGCGAGTCCTCGATCGGCTGTACGGTTACACGCTGAGCCCATTGCTTTGGAAAAAGATCCGTCGTGGACTCTCGGCCGGTCGAGTTCAGTCGGTCGCCGTGCGGATTCTCGTCGGTCGCGAACTCGAACGGCTGGCCTTCCACAGCGGGACTTACTGGGATTTGAAGGCGAATCTGCAAACGGCGGCCGAGGTGTCGTTTACGGCTCAACTCCACACGGTCGGCGGCAAACGGGTCGCACAGGGTCGTGACTTCGACGAGCACACCGGGCAGATCAAGGACGGCGTCGATGTGCTGCTGCTTGGTGAAACTCAGGCGAAAGAGCTTGAGGCCAAACTACGGGACGCGAATTGGCTGGTCCAATCGATCGAGTCTCGCAACCAAGTGCGAAATCCCTACGCGCCGTTCACCACCAGCACGATGACGCAAGAGGCAAACCGCAAGCTGAACATGTCCAGCGAAATGACGATGCAGGTTGCGCAGCGGCTCTATGAAGCGGGCCACATCACTTACATGCGTACCGACAGCGTCAACCTTTCCGGCGAGGCCATCACGGCCGCGAGGGAGTGTGTCGAGAGACGCTATGGCAAGGATTATCTCAGCGCCGAGCCGCGACAGTTCACCAACAAGTCGCGCAATGCTCAGGAAGCACACGAGGCCATTCGACCGGCCGGCACCAAAATGAAAACGTCCAAGGAACTCGGTTTGGCCGGCCCGGAAGCGAAGCTCTATAGCTTGATCTGGAAACGCACCGTAGCGACGCAAATGGCCGAAGCACAGTTGCAGTTCCACACGGTGACGATCGCGGCGGCGGATACTGAGTTCCGTGCGTCCGGGCGGCATGTCGTCTTTCCCGGTTTCTTCCGGGCCTACGTGGAAGGCGTCGATGATCCCGAAGCGGCGATGGACGATCAGGAATCGAGTCTGCCGGAAATGCAGGAAGCCCAAAAACTGACCCCCGAACAGGTCGAATCGCTGCCGCATCAAACCAAGCCGCCCGCGCGATTCACGGAAGCCACGCTGATTCGCGAATTGGAAGCCAACGGTATCGGTCGACCAAGTACCTATGCGTCGATCATCAAGACGATTCAGGCTCGCGAATACATCCGCAAACAAAGCAACCAGTTGATCCCCACGTTTACGGCGTTGGCGGTAACGCGTCTGCTGGAAGAAAACTTTCCGAATCTGGTAGACATCGGCTTTACCGCCGGCATGGAAGAAACGCTCGACGAAATCGCGATGGGTACGGCGGAGCGCTTGCCGTATCTCACGAAGTTCTATTCCGGGGCGGATGGCTTAAACCAGCAAGTGGACGCCAAGGTCGAATCGATCGATGCACGCTCGGCCTGCACGCTGCAATTGGAAGGCATCGACGCTTCGGTCCGCGTGGGCAAATTTGGCCCGTACTTCGAAAAAGTGCGTGAGGACGCGGACAACCTGACGGCGTCGATTCCGGACGATGTCGCGCCGGCGGACCTGTCCAACGAAGAGGCTCAGCGGCTGTTTGAACTCAAGGAGCGCGGCCCGCAATCCTTGGGAATGCACCCCGAGGATGGATTGCCGGTGTACGTGAAAGTCGGCCCGTTCGGCCCGTACCTGCAATTGGGCGACGAGGATCCGGACGGCGAAAAGAAACCCAAACGAGTCGGCATTCCCAAGAATTACGATCCCGTCACGATCGAACTCGACACGGCCATTCAACTGATGGCGTTGCCAAAGCGATTGGGACACCACCCGGAAGACAACAAAGTCGTCAACGCCGGAGTCGGTCGATTTGGGCCGTATGTCGTGCATGCGGGCAAGTACAAGTCGCTCGGCAAGGACGACGACGTACTCGCGGTCACGTTGGAACAAGCGGTCGAAATGCTCAAGCAGGCCAAGACGCGTTCTGCTCCGACCGCGTTGAAAGAATTGGGGAAACACCCCGAAGACGAAGAGATGATCGCGGTGTTCGAGGGCAAATACGGTCCATACGTCAAGAAGGGCGAAAAGGGGAAGCTCAACGCCACAATCCCCAAGGGCTACGAGATCGAACACATCACGTTGGAACAAGCGATCGGGTGGATCGAGGAAAAGGCCGCGAAGAAGGGCCTTCCCATGGTCAAGAAGAAGGCCAAGAAAAAGACCGCCAAGAAGGCCAAGAAAAAGGCCAAGAAGAAGGCCGGCTGATCAACACGCTTATTAAACATCCGTGGTTCGGCATTGCCATCCGTGGGAGTCAAACTGAGCGATTGATACGCAACTAAAGCCTGCGCGAGCGCAAACGCGTGTCAATACGAGCTTCAACACTAGTTAGTTAATACTGCTCGCTGACTTCGCGATGGACTTTTGTCGTGTCGATCTTTACGGATTTTGACTCGAAACCGACGTGTTCGCCGTCGTTGAAGATGACCTTGATCGGAATGTTCTTGCCGTCCTCCAGCGTGATGTAGGACCGGCCGTTCTTGGGGCTCGCGACAGCCGAAACCGGCACGACCGGCAGGTGCTCCCACTCGTTCACGGTCACCGTCATCGTGGCGAACATCCCCGGCAGCAGCCGCACGTGGCGTTGTTCGTCGCCTTCCAGGGCGTTGATGTCGACGAGCGGCACGGTTGTATGAAACTCGATTCGCATCATTCGTGACTCTTCGTCGAGCGCCATCGCCAGCCGAGAAATTGTGCCGGCCACCGCCACGCCGTCGAGGCCGCCGATGTTTTCGACCAACACGCCCAAACCGGCTTTCATTTTCGGAGCCTGCGACATGGGCACATAGGCCACGACTCGCACGACATCGCTTCGCACAATCTTGAACAACGGAGACGAACTGGAATTGCTCGACGCCGGTCGCACGAAATCGCCGCGGTCGACCGAGCGTCGGACGATCATGCCTTTGAACGGGGCCGTAATGTTGCGGTACTGGAATAAGGCTTCGAGTCGATTCACGGTGGCTTGAGCGACGGCCTTGCGTTCGGTGGCGGCGGTTTGTTCGTTCTTGGCCTTGGCTTCATCGGCGGCGGCGGCGGCTTGCTTCGCGATCGCGGTCGTGACGGCTGCGGTGGCACTGGCCCGCGCGGCATCAGCGGCCCCCTTGGCGAACTGGACTTCTTCGACTTGGTCTCGATCCACCGATCCCGCCTTCAGCAATTGCTCCATGTTGCGGAGCCGTACGGTGCGGAAATTGGCGAAGGCTTCTTTCTCTTGCTTGAGAGCGTCGGCTTCGGACTTTTCCGCGTTGCGAATGCTGATCATCGCGGCGGCACGGGCCACTTCGGAAGCCGCCAACATCTCTTCGGCGACGGCTTGCCGATACAGAGCACGTTTTTCATTGAGTTCCTGTTCCAATTCCGGCACGTGAAGCACCGCCAACACATCGCCTTCTTCAACAGGAACACCGATGTCCGCTTCGACGTTGAAGACCTGGCCGTCCCGCTTCACGGCGATGTTGGCAATGGATTCGACGTAGCCACCAACCTTGGCCAGGACCATGGATGATTCCATGCCATGCACGGCGGCACCGGGCAGCTTGACGGTTTCCGAGTACTTGCCTTTGTAGCCGCTAAGCGTCTGGTGACTTTTGACGACCAAGGTAATTGATTGTTGGGCGTCGCCCCCGGCACTAAAGGGTGCGGGTGCATCGTCGGCGTCGGATTTCCCGCAACCAATCATGAACGGCATAATGGAGATCGCGACGACGAGCAAGCTGTAATTTCGCATGTGAGTCTCCTTGTGCGGCAAACGCCCGTGTTACCGAATGAGCCGGCAATCAGTTTTCCCAACCGGGTTCCGACACTTCCGGTTTCGGCGGCTTCTTGATCATCACGTACAGACACGGCACGACAAACTTGGGCAGCAGAGTCGCCGCAATGACTCCTCCGACGATGGTTCTCGCCAACGGCACATCAGCTTCTCCACCGGCGAGTCCAATGGCCATCGGCAGCAAAGCCAGGATGGTCGTGACCGACGTCATCAAGATCGGGCGGAAGCGGACGATGGCTGCGTCTACGATGGCTTCTTGAATCGTCGCGCCTTCGCGGAGCCGATGGTTGGCGAAGTCCAGCAGCACAATCGTGTATTCCACCACGATGCCGATCATCATGATGATGCCCATGAAGGACTGGATATTTAGACGAGTCCCCGTGAGGAACAGAATCAGCGCCACGCCAATGAAGCCCATTGGCACCGTGACCAACACGATGAACGGGTCCACGAACGAGCGGAATTGAGCCACCATCACCAAGTAGACCAGCAACGTGGCCAGAACCAGACCCAATGCGAAGTCGACGAACGAGTCACGCATCGAACGAATCTCGCCCTGCACATCGAGCGTGAAGCCTTTGAAGTCGGCACCGTCGAGGGCGTACTTGGTAGGCTGATTGAGTCCCACCGCCGAAAGAGCCACTTGGAACCACTCGGGGTAATCGTTGATGCGGGCTCGCGAGTCTCGTACGGGCTTGAACAACAACGGATATGCCAAGTAGCCGTCGAGTGCCTTCACGAATTCCGCGTTGGTTCGCACATCGGGATCGGCAGCCAATTCCTTGAGCTGCTCGAGCGGAATTTCCTTGAGCATCTTGCCGCGCAAGCTCGATCCGTTCTTGTCTTCATGGTCGAACGGAATGACGGTTTCCGCAAAACCGCGGACCTTGGGATCGATCATGGAACGCTCGATCGCCTTCACGACCGAACCCAAGTCGAACTTTTCATCCACGTTGGCGAACAGATCGGTCACGCGGGTGATGTTGCGGTGGTTGACGACCGCCGGCCCTTCCTTGTTCGTGATGATCTTGGCCACGTCTTGCAGATACACCATCGGCTTGCCGGAATCCGAATTCTTGACCGGGATGTATCGCAGCGTGTCCAGCGAATTGATGTTGTCTTCGTAGTACTGCGTGCCCAGGAAGTAGTGGTTGTGATTCGACGGATCGATCCAGAACGCTGGGTCGAAGTTGATCGAACTGTTGGTGGAACTGACGAGGCATTTCATCACATCGTCCGGCGTCACTCCGCGATCCGCCGCCGCCAAGCGGTCGATTTCGACGCGGATCATGGGATAGTCGATCCGTTGTGCGACTCGGACATCCCGCGTGCCGGGAACACGTTTGGGATCCGCGATTCGAGCCCTCAAGTAGTCGGTGATCTGATGGGCTTTGTCGAGGTCATAGCCGGTGATCTGCAAATGCACGGGCGACGGCTCACCCATGTTGAGCGCGGCGGTCAGAATCCCGCCGGTGTCGAACGCGAATTCGAATTTCGAGAGCTTGGGATGTTCGGTCAATCGCTTGCGAAGCGTGCGGACGTAATCGAACACGCTGGCATTCGTGCCCTCTTTCAATTGCACGAGCACGAACGAGTCCATCGGTCCGGTGTTCGGCGTGTATGCGGCCGGCCAATCCATCAACACGCCGATGTTTGAGATCAGCAGTTCGCAGGTGGATGCGGCTTTGGCCTTGGCGACTTGTTCGGGAGTCAGCGGTGTCCCATTCGGCGATGTGGCGAGATACGGCTCGGGGTTGTCCGGAGCCGGATCGCCCATCACAGCGACCAATTCATTCTCGATGATCCGGATGGCTTTTTCGGATTCTTCGATCCGCGTGCCGGATGGGGCGCGGACATAGACGGTAAACTGGCCCGAGTCGATCGGTGGGAACAATTCGCTGCCCGTGTTGTCCATGACCCACAGCGACGCCACAAACATCAGCACTGCGACAAGCACCACCATGCCTCGCCTTCGCAGCGAAGCCAGCAGCAATCGGCGATATCCGTTGATCAGCCAGCCTCGGTCTTGATTGGATTCGGACTGTGCGATCTCGTCAGCCGTCCGTGCGGGTTCCGATTTCATGAGCTTCGCCGCCGCAACCGGCACGAAGTAAATCGCAATCAAGTAAGACGCGATCACCGCGAAGAACACTGCCAGCGCCAACGGCGTGAACAGGAACTTCGCCAGCCCCGACAGAAAGATGATCGGGAAGAACACGACGACGAATGTGACCGTCGACACGAACAAGGGAACGGCGACTTCTTGTGTGCCGTCGTACGCCGCTTGCAGTCGGCCTTTGCCGCCCATCTTCATGTGACGTTCGATGTTGTCGATCACCACGATGGCTTGATCGATCAGAATCCCGACCGCCAACGCCAACCCGCCCAGCGTCATGGCGTTGATGGTGTTGTTCGTGAAATACAGCCCGATGATCGATGTCAGGATCGACACTGGAATCGCCATCACGATGACCGCCGTCGACGCCGCTTTCCGCAGAAACAGCCACACGATCAGCCCGGCCATCAGCGCGCCGATGCCGCCGGCAATCCACAGCGAACGTACGCTTTCTCGGACCTTGATGGATTGGTCCATCACCAGCTTGATCTCGAGTGCGTCGATCTTGTCGGCCAGGTTGGGATCGGCGCGTTTTTCTTCGATGACCCGTTGTCGGATCTCTTCCAACAACACTTTGATCTTGTTGACGATTTCGATCGTGTTCGAACCCGGCTGGCGAAAGACCGGCACATACACCAGCGTCCGCCCGTTGACTCGGACTTTGTTCGTCTGGATCTGAAACGCCTTCTTGACCTCGCCCACGTCGGAAAAGCGGATCGTTTGGCCCTTGGCGGTGACCCGGATCGGCGCGTCGTTGAGTTCTTGGACGTCTTCGGGAATTGCGTTGGTGTAGATGTAGAACTCTTTGGACTGAATCTTCGCGCTGCCGGCCGGAATCAACACGTTTTGGCTACGCAGCGCCGTGTGGACTTCCATGATCGACAGGTTGTACGCCCGCAGTTTCTCCGGATCGACGTAACACAAGATGCGGCGGAGCTTGCCACCGTAGACGGCCGGTGCGATCACGCCGGAAATCGATTGCAGGTTGTTCCGCAGATTCTTGTAAGCGACGTCGTAGAGTTCGGTTTCATTCATCTTGGGGTTCGACACCGTCACCAAACACAGCGGCACGCTGGCGGTGGGGTCGAACGGCATGACCATCGGCGGGATGGTGCCGGGCGGCAGATAGAACATGTCGCTCATGGCATACATGCTGACCTGACTGACGGCTTCGGCGTTGGTCACGCCTTCGTGGAAGAAGTCCTTCACGATGCAGACGCCCTGCATGGCCTTGGCTTCTTGGTGCTCGATCCCCGCCGACTGACCGGACCAGCGTTGCAGCCGGCTCATGATGTCGCGTTCCATGACTTCCGGCGGCATGCCCGGATAGAAGCAAACAATCTGAACGGCAGGCGTGGTGAACGTGGGCAGCAGATCGTTCGCGATTCGCGAGATGCTGGTCAGGCCGATCACGATGACCATCAGCACCATCACGACGACGAGATAGGGGTTCTTCAGAGCAATACGAATCATGGCGCTCACTCCGCAGTCCGCGACGCCGGGCGGTCGATCCCGCTAGGCAGCGGGACGGAATGGCCGACACCGCAATCGTGCGTCCATGCGGCGGTGTGTGCGAAAGGTGATCACGGATGAGCGGAAATGGGTGACTCGATCACGCACCAGCAGCGCTCGCCCTGGACCCGGAAAGGCGGCGGATTCTGCGCGAATTCCCTAAATGACGCAACGTGTGTTTGAGAACGGCATGGGCCAAAGAGTGCGCGACGACCTTCGATTTCCCTCTCCTCTCCGAATGCCCCAGGCATTCCACTGAGGCGTTTGAAAGTCCCGGCCCTAGGGTGTTGATGTAGGCCGGAACAAGCTCTGCGCAGTTCCGGCGGGCGGTGCCGGAACTTTGATCCAGAGGGCCGGTGTC
>JAQBZS010000152.1 GCA_027622115.1 Planctomycetota bacterium
CGAGCGAAACCCCGGTGGATCACGCGTAAACGCCGGGGTTTCGCTCGTGCCTCGCTCCAACCCCGGCCACCCAATGTTCAAGTTGTTTCGTCTCTGCTCCTAAATCGTATGGCCGAGAGCGAACCGCGTAATCCGAGCCATCTGCTATCGCCGACCCCGCCTGGTTGCGCGAGATCGGTCAACACTCCCCCCCACAGGTGCCGATGACAGGTGGAGAGCCATTGTTTTTGCGATCACGTCCGCACTTCCGGGTTCGCTTTTGAGCGTCCATGCCCATCCTCCACTTCCTTGAGATGGAAGCGGTATGATGAGCATTCCAAGCAGTTTCCGAACTCCAATTTCTGCTTCGACCTGGAAAACGACTGAGTCAGGAACTTTGAACCACCCTCGCTCGCGCGGCAAACTCGCCCATTGACCTGAGATGAATCACGAGAAGTCGGGGCGGAGACGCGATCTACAAATGCGGTTTTGCCGGGACGTGAGACGTGAACCAACTCAATGACTTGGAAGCTCGAATCCGGGACTGCATGCAAGCCGATCGATTTCGGTTGCGGCGACGCGTGCGGCAGATTCGCGATGATGCGCGAAACAAGAAATCGATCGATGATCAAATCGGCAAACTGACGCAGGATGTCGATCGCTCGCAGACTCGACTTGCGGCCCGTGTGAAGAATGTACCGCGGATCGAATATGACGACGAACTGCCCATCGTCGGGCGGAAACAGGACATCGCCGACGCAATTCGCGCGCATCAAGTTGTCATCGTGTGCGGCGAAACTGGGTCCGGCAAGTCGACTCAACTGCCCAAGATCTGCCTGGAGATGGGGCGCGGCGTCAGCGGAATGATCGGGCACACGCAGCCTCGGCGGATTGCCGCGCGGTCGGTGGCGGCTCGCGTGGCCGAGGAATTGAAGCGGCCGATGGGTCAAGACGTCGGCTTCAAGATTCGCTTCACGGATTCCACCAGCCCCGAAACCTACATCAAGTTGATGACCGACGGCATCCTGCTCGCCGAAACCGGCCGGGACCGATTCCTCGATCAATACGACACGATCATCATTGATGAAGCGCATGAACGATCGCTCAACATCGACTTCTTGATCGGCTACCTCAAACGGTTGCTGCCGCAACGCCGCGATCTGCGAGTCATCATCACGTCGGCCACCATCGACGCCGAGCGATTCAGCAGTCACTTCTCCACGGCCGATGGACCAGCACCGGTGATTGAGGTGTCCGGTCGCACCTATCCGGTGGACATCGTGTATCAGCCTCAAGTCGATGAAGAGGACCCTGGGAATTCCAGCGATCCGGACTGGCTGCGCGGGGTACTCGACGCTGTCGACGAACTGAGCCGCATGGACTCGGGCGACGTCTTGGTGTTTATGCCGACCGAACGCGACATCCACGAAACGGCCAAGTCGCTGCGCGGTCGACAACTTGGCCGCGCCGGCACGCCGACGGAAATCCTGCCGCTGTATGCGAGGCTGTCGACCAAGGACCAAAATCGCGTGTTCCAACCGCAGGCCGGGCGTCGGCGAGTTGTCATTGCGACGAATGTGGCGGAGTCGTCGCTCACCGTGCCGGGAATCCGTTACGTGGTGGATACGGGCACCGCGCGGATCAGTCGCTATTCGACTCGGTCGAAAATGCAGCGGCTGCCGATCGAGCCGATTTCACGAGCGTCCGCCGATCAACGCGCCGGGCGGTGCGGGCGTCTGGGACCGGGGATTTGCATTCGACTTTACAGCCGTCAGGACTACGAAAGCCGTGACCAATACACCGCGCCGGAAATCCAGCGCACGAATCTCGCGGCGGTGATCCTGCAGACCATCGCCCTCAAGCTGGGCGACATCGAGCGGTTTCCCTTCATCGATCCGCCGAAACCAACGGCGATTCGCGACGGCTACAAGACCCTGTTTGAACTCGGTGCGATCGACGACGAACAACGCATCACGCAACTTGGGCGGCGGCTGAGTCAACTGCCGGTCGATCCTCGCATCGGTCGCATCATTCTCGCCGGACAAGACCAGAGTTGCCTGCATGAATTGCTGATCATCGCGTCGGCCTTGGAAATCCGTGATCCACGCGAACGACCAGTCGACAAGCAGCAGGCCGCCGACGAAGCCCACGCGAAATTCGCCGACGAAGACTCGGACTTTTTGAGCTATCTGAAACTCTGGGATTTCTATCAAAACGTGCGAGAAACCGTTTCACGCAGCCAACTTCGCAGGGCCTGTCGGCAGAACTTTCTGTCCTACAATCGCCTGCGGGAATGGAGTGACGTGCATCGCCAGTTGCTGGAACTTGTGGAACGCTCGGGCATGAAACGCGGTCGAATTCGCGGCACGAATTCCGAGTCGGTCTACGAGCGAGCGATCCAACCAGACAACTTCGCCGCCATTCATCAGGCGCTACTGACCGGGTTGTTGGTGAATGTGGCGTTTCGCGAAAAGGACTTCGAGTACTCGGTCACGGGCGGCGGCAAGGCTCACGTCTGGCCGGGCTCGGGCGTGTTCAAGAAAAAGCCCAAGTGGATCGTGGCCGCCGAGCAAGTCGAAACGACTCGGCGATATCTCCGCACCGCCGGTCGCATCAGCCCGGACTGGATCGAACCGTTGGCCGAGCATCTGGTGACTCGGACGTACAGCGAGCCGCACTGGAGCGGGCAGTCCGGGTCGGCGATGGCGTTCGAGCGGGTGTCGTTGTTCGGTTTGCCGATTGTGCCGCGACGCAGCGTGCGCTTTGGTCGCGTCGATCCCGCCAAGTCGCGAGAACTGCTGATCTTGCATGGGTTGGTGGAGGGCGACATTCAACTCAAGGCCGAATTCCTGGAGTACAACCAACTGTTGGAAGAGGAGGTCGAGTCCTTGCAGGCCAAGTTGCGGCGGCACGATTTAATGCTCGGCGACGAAGTGCGGTTCGACTTCTACGACAAGCGGATCCCGGCCGACATCTATGACGTGGTGCGGTTGAAACGCTGGCTGAAACAAGAACAACGCAACCAGCCGCAACTGCTGTGGATGCGCAAAGAAGACTTGATGGCGGCGACGACTGATGAGGTCGACGCGAATGCATTCCCGGACGCGGTGACGGTCAACAACATCCAACTTCCGTTGGAGTACAACTTGAAGCCGGGTACCGATCAGGACGGCATCACGCTCAACGTGCCGCAAGCCGCTCTCAATCAACTCGATTCTCGGCGACTGGGATGGCTGGTCCCAGGGCTGTTGCAAGAGAAGATCGTGGCCTTGATCAAGTCGCTGCCGAAGCCGCTTCGCCGCGCATTCGTGCCGGCCCCCGATACCGCCAAGGAAGTCATGTCCGTCCTGCGGTTTGGAAGTGGTGACTTCAACACGTCGGTGGCCGACGTCTTGAGCCGAATGTCGGGCGAACGCATTCCCGTCGAAGCGTTTGATGATTCGCGGTTACCGGCACATCTGCGAATGAATGTGCGGGTGGTGGGCGTCGATGGTGATGCGGTGGCGAGTGGCCGAGATCTGGACGATGTTCGCGAACGCGTCGGACATGTGGTCTCGAAGAGTTTCGGTGAACTCGATCACGGCGAATGGAATCGCGACGGCATCATGGACTGGGACCTGACGGCGTTTCCCGCAACGGTGGAACTTCGCAACGGCCGCATCACGATGAAGGGCTATCCGTGCTTGGTGGATCGCGGGACGTCGGTTTCGTTGCGGTTGGTGGATACGGCGGCTCGCGCGGCGCACGACACGGCGACTGGGATCCGTCGGCTGTTCGTGTTGGCTCAACACCGAAAGCTCAAATCGCCGGTCGACCGCGTTTCGGGGCTCAACAAGATGCTGATCAATGCCATGACGCTGCCGACCGAACAGGTTTCTCACGACAAGAAGGCGAAACGAACCACCGTCGATTTCCGTTCGCAATTGATGGAATTGACGGCATCACGAGCACTCGCGCAAGCCAAAGTCCAACCGAGAACACGGGCTGCGTTCGATCAACTCGTGCAATTGGCGACGAATCAAATCAGCGTGGCGATTCACGATGTGGCGAAACTCGTTGGACCGTTGATGGACGGTTACCAGCAGACCCGCGCCATGCTGGAGGGCTCGGCCGGTCGAGCACAGTACGCGATGGACGACATGCTGCGGCAGTTGCTGGTGCTGGTCGAGCCCGGTTTTCTGGCGGCGAATGAATGGGGCTGGCTGTTGCAATACCCGCGTTATTTCCAGGCCATCCGTTTCCGCTGCAAGTCGGTCGCTTCAAACGCCAAGCGAGATCAGGAAAGCACGCGGATCATCACCGATCACTGGCTGCGATATTCCGAGCGATTGCAACAACACAATCAACGCAACGTGTACGACCCGCAGTTGATGTATTACCGCTGGATGATCGAAGAATTCCGGGTCTTCCTGTTTGCCCGGCAATTGCGGACGGCGATTCCGGTGTCCGACGAGTTGCTGGCTGAGCAATGGAAGAAAGTGAAGCCGTGATGCATGACCGGTCGCGCCACGAACCAAATCGTTGTGCGACTAATCTCGCACGCGTTCGACATAGCTGGCGGAAACCACGTCGATCTTGATTTTCTCGCCCTGATTGATGAACGACGGGACTTGGACCTCGTCACCGGTCTCGACCGTTGCCGGCTTCGTGACATTGGTGGCCGTGTTGCCCTTGGCGGCGGGCTCGGTGTACGTGATCTGCAGCACAACATGCTGCGGGGGCGTGATGTCGATCAATCGGCCGTTCCAGAACAACAAACCGACCGGGGCGCCTTCCATGAGGAATTTCATCTTGCTGCCGCACGACTCTTCGGACAGCGTGAATTGCTCGAAGGCGTCGTCCATAAAAACGAAGCCGGAAGTATCCCGGTAGGAATAATGCCCGTCGGCCCGATGCACGTCGGCGCTTTCGAGCCCGTCTCCGCTGCGGTAGGTCCGGTCGAGAATCGTGCCCTTCAGCAGATTCCGCAGCCGCGTCTTGTACAGGGCCTGCCCCTTGCCCGGCTTTTCGAAGTTGCAGTCGAGCATTTCATAGGGGTCACCATCCAGTTCGACTTTCAGTCCCTTTTTGAAATCGCTGGCGTTGATCTTCATTTCGACTATTCCCGTGAAAGTATTGAGGCCTCAGTCGGGCGCAAAAACACGACCGACGCTTGTTTCCGGGCGGGAGAATAATGCAGCGAAATCCCCTTCGCTAGCACGTGGACACGTCCGACCCCAAGCCGCGACTCGGTCTCACCGATGTGCCTGGACGGGTCGTGGAAGAGTTAATCGCGTGATTGACAGCAAGCGACCGACCGCCGCAGACATTGCTCGTCGTTATGGATTGAATCCGAACGACGTCAGCGACCAGCAGCATCTGATCGATGCAGAGACCGGGAAACGCTCGAACCCAAACTGAATTCGTCATGCGGAACGATGAAGCCGATGGTAGTCTGATCGAAGGAAACGGCTGGCGGCAAGGTGCCATCCTGCCACCGTCGCTCGTACAAACCCTCATCGCCGAACATCAGATTCCTGCGGCAACCGTCTCTCGTGCTGAGTCACACGGCGGCTGGTTTGGTCGAATTATTGTCGCCCTGAAACTGGCATTATCCCGCGCCAAGGGGGCAAAGACGATTCGCGCCAACGCCGTACGCGGGATGGTGGTCTCGCAGGACTGCGACTTAGTGCAGCCAGACTGGGACAAGGAACCATATGTCGAGCTTATCCGCATCCAGCCTGCGGGTGATCGATTGCCACCACCATGGGGACAGAACCCGCGTGAAATACAGTTCAGTGATCCACACGGTGGAAAGAAGGCGCCACGGTTTGTGTGCTCGATCCACGACCGCGTGCTCGTTGACCGCAAATACCTGACTGACACTCAACCGGACGAAAGTCGCGCGTTCGATGCCGAAAACGTCAAACGTATCCGCCACTGGATCTCCCGCCGATACGTCCGGGCCTCGTTTCCCGGTTCATTCAACGATCGCGTCAAGTCGTCGCTGGACGCTTTGGCCAAGCGCAAAACAGAACTTGATATGCAGCGTGGCTTGTTCACCGGAATCTACGTGCGGGTGAGCGAGGCGGAACTGGAACCGGACGGGGACTACGAAGTCCTTGTCTGGGCAGCGATGCGACCACACATCCATGACGACCCTGCAACGAACGCGAAAGCGCAGGAATTGCTCGACCTGATCGAGGCGGAACTCGGCAGCTGTTCCGGCATCGAAGTCATGGAGTGCGAACTGAAAAGTGAGCAGGAAATCACGCTCGACCACCTCCACGATTGGAAGCGGCGGGACTTTGACGTGCTGTCACTGCGTCCGATAACCAAGAACGCCCCGTTGCCACCAGTCGATGACCTTCCGCCGGACCTATAATGCCGATCGAGGCGCTGGATGGGATCTGGCGTCATTTCATGTCGGCCGGGCCTGCTTGACTGGATCGACAGGCATGAGCTTCCTGATTGATACCGATAGTTGCTCGGCGAACTTGAAAGGCGACCGCCAGGTTTAGATTGTTTAGATTGAGTCGGACGAAACTCGCCTGGAGGAATATCGAATGGCAACCACCGAAGAACTCACCCACTTCAGCCACTTTGCGGCTCATCAGCTTGAGAACGGTGGCTCGGACAGCTCGCTGGAAGAATTGCTGGCCGAATGGCGAATGGCACGCGAGCGACAAGACGCGAACGAGGGGATTCAACGAGGGTTGGCTGATGTCGCGGCCGGTCGTACACAGCCCGCACGTGAATTCCTCGCGGAGGCGCGACGTTCGCGAAGTTCATGACATACAAATTGGAGTTCACAGATGAAGCTAAGTCCAACTATTGGGACTTGTATGAATTCATCTTCGATCGATTACCGCAAGGTGCGGCTGCCTGGGATTTGGCATTGGAGCGGTCACTGGACAGTCTGGAAGCGCAACCGCTTGCATGCTCACTCGCACCTGAAAACGAGGACCACAACGCGGAAATTAGGCAATTCTTCTTCAAGACACCGCACGGTCTCAGTGACCGAGGCTTAATTCTTGTTGAGGACATGGTCGTCTATGTCCTGCATCTGCGCGGTCCTGGCCAGGATGTCATGCCCGCTAAGGATGTGAAGTTCCCAAAGTAGAATCTTCCCGCATGTTAATGGTTCTGAATGGGCCACCACCACAAAACCACTCAACGAAGCGCCAGATCGGCGCGACTCTTCGATCTGGGCTGGCTAGACTGGGATGTGCACTGCTTCCGGCGAGTATGGAATCAGCAAGATCTTTTCAACAGCGACGCGGAAAACTTCAACGCACGATCTATCCGTCTTCATCCATGAATCCACATAAGTCACCATTCATTTTAACGCTAGTTATTCCACACCCTGTCAGCATTTGAAACTTATTCATGATCAACTACGTGGCCTATCAAGAACATTGCTCAAACGCAATTCGCGAGGTGTTAACAGATCGCGGATGCCAGCCAATCCTCTTCGTTGCGTCCGGTCTCGTCAAGGATCACTCGCATTCCGGGAAATCCTTAAGAATGACTTGGCATCATCCCGCTTCACCGACGGGAAGAACTCCAGAAACTGATCCAGCGTGTATCCATCATTGAGATAATCGAGAAGGCTTTGTAGAAACGTGCCGGTTTCGTTCGTGTCGGTCCCGAAGTCATCGCCACCAGTTCCTCTGCAACCACAAAACGGCATCACTTCTTGTCAGCTTTCTTGGCGGCCTGCTTGCGCTTCACTTCCACGGTCGCCAATAACGCGTCTTCGGTGTAGGTCAGCGTTGCGACGATCTCGTCCAGGCTGTTGATGAACTGCGAAAACGGAGACTTGTCGTCGATTGTCAGCGACTGCTTAGCATCGCGGCGATTGCCGAATACCGTCGATGACACTTGATCGCGAGCCGCGTCGAAGACGTAGTCGCCGCCGCCGGGGCAGAAATATGTGACGCCGTACTTCGCGTCCGATAGCTTGTTGACGTCGCCGATCGGCACGCCGTACAGCTTGATCAAGTTGTAGATCGGCATGATGTTGCGATGCGATGCCTCGCGAAGACGTTCACTCCAGTAGAGCTGGAAGTCCTGCTTCATGCGGTCCATGCCGGCGAAATTCAGCCGTAGCATTACGTGTGCCGAGCGAGTCGGCTTGTCGGGCGATGCGGAGGCGTCGATGACCTGTTTGAGGGCGTCGTGTTTGGTCGCGGCCACTAGTTTTCCGCCCACGAGAGCCACGTGTAGCCGGAGTTTCACCGCATAGAGCTGATAACTGAGCACGTACAATTGATGCTTCTTGTAGTCCGGCAAGCGGTACGAATCGAATTTCGTTTGGAAGCCCAGCAGGTTGTCGCCTTCCAAAAAGATGCGCGAACCCAGGTTCTGCAACAGTCTCGCCGCCTTGGCTTCGTCTTCTACGTCGATCGTCATGTAGACCGGATAATTGGTGGCGGCAATGAGTGCGGAAACCGCTGCCTGCTGCGGCACATCGACGGAACCCAACATGTTGACACTGCGAAGCAGCGTGGGATCGATCTCGAGGATCGTGTCGTCGTCCAGGAAATGCAGCGAGACTTGATCGCCCAGCCAACTCAGATCGGTGAGCGTGGGGTCGGCTTCCAGCGTCGCTCGCATACCGGGGATTTCTCGAACGAGACCCGCGATGTGTTTGCGTCCGGGTACGAATGCGATCGACGCCACGGCCGACCGAGCGATGTCCGACGTGCTCATCAATTGCGGTCGTGCGTCCAGCATGGAACGCAGTCCGACATCAATGTTGCTGTTGGCGAACGGCAGCACGCACGTTTCCACCTTGACCGTGTTTCCGGTCGTGATCCGCAGCGCGATCGGATCGAAATAGGCTCGCCAGGTGGATTCGTAGCGTTGTTTGTAGCGTCCGTATTCCTGTTGCTCGTTGGAGGATACGTTGAGTACGTCGAGTTCCAGGATCGGCGTCAGGTACTTGATGCGGTTGTAGACGGAACTGGTGGCGGTGTCGTTTTCCGCATCGAACGCGTAGGCACCGCCGGCCGGGTCCACGATCTTGGACAGATTGACGAAACGGCCTTCCACCAGATCGCTCAGCGTCTGCGGGGAGTTTCCGTTTTCCAAGCGATAGAACATTGACGCGTTGTTCAGCATCACCAAGTTATTGAAGCTTTGCAGTCGCCGTTTCTCGGCAATCTTGAACTGCGGGCTGACGAGTCGCTTCAAGAACGCTTCCGAGGCGTACAAGTACGCGGAATTCGGAGCGTCGCTGGGCGGCAGGATCGTCGACACGTAGTGGTAATCGTCCGCAGCATACAGGCTGGGCGAGCGGCCGATCATGGCGTCGATGATCTTGCGAATGGCGACGTGGCTGTTCGAAATCGCCAGCGTGTCTTCGTGGCGGATCACGAACGAACTCACCATACGGTCGCTGGTATAGCGTGCTTCGACTTTGTGTCCGCGATAATTGAATTGTCGCACTTGGACGTCCGGTCGAGTCTTGCGGATTTCGTCCAGCCACTTGGCAGCGGCTTGTTCGAAGACGTCGGGCTTCGCCAACTTGAACAGCAACGTGACGTCCGTGCCTTCCTCGATAAAGAAATCCGAACCGCTGACCGCGACTTCTGCGATGACCTTGTCGTTAAACAGTTTGGTGATTGGATCGCGGCGGACGCAGAGTTGGAATTCGTATTTCTCGCGCAGGTTCTGTTCGCGGGCGTTGACGGTAAACATCCGCAGCAAACTTTCACCCCACTGCGTGGAAAGTTCCATCAGTTCGTTGGCGGCGGTCATGGAGTTGAAGTGCAGCAAGTAATGGTCGGCGGGAACCAAGCGAGCCAGACTGTTGACCTTGGCGGCTACGCCTTGCTCCTTTTTCTTCGCCAGTGACTTGGGATAGTCGTGCGATCGCAAAGAGGGCGCGGCCAATTTGCTGATGTGAATATTGAGGTCGCCGACGTTTGGCCCACTGGTCAGCGTTTGGTATTGCAGCGCCTGCTGCAGCGCGAGCCCTCCGCTGAATGTGTGGTACAGGCCGGCTTCCGTTCGCGACGTGGCGGCGTTCGTGGACTTCGGCAATGGCGGCGGAGCGACGCCATATCGCTCGCGAGACTGCAGCAAGACGTATTCGAAGAACGACGTTTCCGGGTAATACCGCAACAGATTGGCAAAGTGCTCGTTCTGTTTTCGAGCCCAATCCTTGTGAATGACGCTGATGCCGGTGGGTTCGGCGGGGATGGCGATTTCAATCTCGGCTTGGCGGACGTCGACCTTTCGCGAGCCGTCCAAGTTTTCAGCAATGATCTCGTAAGACAGTTTCACCTTGGCTTTGCCGGTGCCTTTGAGCCGACCGTAGAACTCGGCGTGTTTTTGGCGAAACTTGGTTTCCTTGGGGTAGATCAAGTACGAGCGATTGTCGGTGGATTCCAACCGCAAGTAGTTGCTCTTTTCGAATTCCTCGGCCAGAAACGGTTGTTCTAAGCGGATCGCGAAGACGGTGATGCCGGTGTCTTTCTCGCGATAGGTTTCGGTCTTGAAGCTGAACGGCAGGGGTTGCGCGGACGCGTTGTTGACCGTGATCGATACCACAAACAGTGACAGAATTGCGGATTTCATCGGGGGCTCCAGGGCGAGGATGAGCGACAGTGAACCGGCGCGGGGACTTGAGGAAGGGCGACTTCGCGATCAAGACCAGCCGGGCGTCGGCGAAAAATTGCCCAATATATCACGA
>JAQBZS010000153.1 GCA_027622115.1 Planctomycetota bacterium
GGGCCGGTGCCCGCTGCGCTCGAAAACTCGCTTGTTTCAAGCTCGACTCTCGCTTGTTTAAGGACTAGAGAGCTTCTAATTGGACAGCGCCACGTTGTGCCGCGCGGATGGGTTATTATCGCCCCGAAAGGGCCAAGATATACCAGCCCAGGGCAACGCCCTGGGAACCGAAGTCCGGATAAATGGCTTGCCCTGAAAGGGCAAAACAAAGACGAATCCATCAAACGCGCCGAGTACTGTATTGCCCTTTCAGGGCGACCTATTCATCTTCGGACGTCAGCAGTTTCGGAGTAGTCCGTGAGACGGAAAAACTGCCACAGTTTTCAATTCAGGTTTCCGGCTCGCGCTCGCTCTGGGGAGGATGCACGCGGATGCAGCCTTTGAATTCTAACCACGACCCCTCCCAACGCGGATGTGCTATCTTTGGCTGATCATTGCGACGCCCAGACTCGACCGGAGATGCCCTGATGAAACTGGAAGATTACTTCGAATTCATTTCCGCACACGAAATCGGCGTGCAAGGAACGCGTGTCGGTATCGAGGTGATTCTGAACGACTATTTTTCCGGAAGTTTGCCAGAAACAATTGCTGCTGCGTATCCGTCGCTGACATTGGAGCAAGTTCACGCCACGATCACTTATTACCTCCATAACCAGACGGAGATTGATGGCTACTTCCAACGCTGGGTGACACGCGGTGAGTCGGCCATTCGTCAACAGGCAGGTTTACCGTTGGTGAAAAAACTATTGCGCGCTCAATCGCGGGCAAGGCGATCGTGAGCGGCTTACGGTTCCTGCTTGACGAGAACATGCCGCAGACATTGGCCGCCGCACTACGGCGTCGTGAGCCGAGTCTGGATGTCAGTCGTGTTGGCTAATCCGGCAGCCCCCCGCTTGGCTCCAAGGATCCCGAAATCCTTGAATTTTGTGAACAGTCCGGCAGTCTCTTGGTCACTCGCGACCGTGCGTCAATGCCCAACCACATCGAAAGCCATATTGCTGCGGGACGCCACACTTCCGGTGTGTTGCTGGTCACAAAACGCTGCACCTTGGCCAGTCTCGCGGACGATCTCATTTTGATCTGGGCGGCCTCGTCAGCATCCGACTGGCTTGACGCAGTGGTCTATTTGCCATTGACCGAATGACGTCGCTCTTTGCAGCGTCGAGGGTGGTACTCGCTGGCTCGCGAATTCGGGGCTGTTTCGTTCGCAGCGTGGAATCCGCCGTTGTACTTTGCAACGGTATCGATGGGGCTTCGGAGCCGCCACCAAACAAGCAGGGTCGGGTAGCCAGATCGGTGTCGGCGGGCTCGCGCCTTGGTAGGCGATTCCGGTCTGGGCTTGTGGCCGGTCATACTATTCAACCACACAGAATCAGAAACACAATGGCTGCTCCGCCGGTCACTTCGCATCCGCTGAGCAGAACCCACAAACAGCCAATCAACGATAGACGATAACCTCGGGTTCGGCGGTCGAAGAGGATCGCCAACAAGAATGTGATCAGCAGCAAGACAATTGTGGATGCGGCGGCGAGTCCCGCCCGCCGAGTCTGACGAACTTGGCTTGCTTGAAACGCGGAGAGACACTCGTCCAACTGCGTCATCGACAGCGAGCAACTCAATGTCTGGCGGTATTGGTCGCCGTAAGGTCGCGACCGTTGCTCGGTTTGACTGTGGGAACTCTTACTGACGGCGAGTAGTTGTGACGTGAGTTTCTCTCGTGCCGTTGGCGGGAGATTGATGTCGCGGTTGCAGGCGAATTCCCAGAGTGCGGTGCGGATCCGGTGGGCGGCGTCGTGGTGTGCTTCGCCGTGAGTGAAATGCCAGACCGACATGACGCGAATCTCGAAGGTAGCGACGGACTGGAAAGTCCGTCCTACTTGGGGCGTCTGTTCGGTAACGGGCGAATCGTCGTTCAGCGGGAAATCGTCCGATGAATCGCGGTCGATCCGCTCTGTCAGGGCGAGACATGTCGGGTGGTTCCAAGCTTTGAGCCGTGTTTGGTTGACGACCGCGCAAGCGAGGCTGCTATCTGCGGGTCTGCCTGCTTGTCAGAAGTGAATCCGGCGGGCATTTGCGAAGCGATTTCCGGACGCTATCGTTTCGCAGCGCATCGCAAGCAAATCACCAGTGGAACGGAGTCTGCAATGGCCAAAACTCAGGAAACCTACGTTCGCGAATATCAGTCTCTCTCGGCCGAGGAACGGCACCTGTTGCAGATGTTCGCCCTTAACGGATTCGAGATTTCTCGCGCCGGTATCGTGAGGCATTCCGCTGCCATGAACTGGACGGATGCAGAAGGCCGGAAACTCACGAACGCTCGGGCAGTGGAGCCGATCGAGAAGCTCAAAAAGAGAGGCTTCCTGATTCCGGTGAATGGCAAACAAAACTCTCGGCTACTTGCTCATCCCCTGGTCGAAGACTTCGTGGTTCAGCAGTCTGTGCGAGACGGTCAGTTTGATGCAATCGCGAATTACTTCCTGAATTCTCACGCGTCCAAACGCGAATACGGGTTTGCTGAACCGGAAGTTTCTCGGCGCGACGCTCGGATTGCGTTCTACAGCGGCGACGTTGACGGGTTCAATAAGTATGTCGGCGAACTTGCAAAACGCAGTAGCCGGGAGTCCGTCGATCCGCCGGAGTTGCTCACCCCGTTTGATGCCGAATTGTTCGAGCAACTACACGACACGTTCAAGGAACAGGTGCTCCTCACCGCTGGCTGGAAGGCGATGTTTTCGGCGGAAGGCTCGGCCACCGTGTTGGAGTACGTGGATGTGTTCGCCGCATCCCGTACGAAACTCAGTGCGGCGTTGAAAGACCTGTGGCTCTCCTTGGCAATGGCACGCGGCGATGTGAAGTGGTTGGACGATTCGTACCCGACTTATGAACCATCAAGCCTGACGGGTGCCGGTTGCGCCTCGTTTCTGCGAGGGGACGTCGAAACCGCCCGCATGTGCTTTCCATTGACGGCCCGAGGTGCAAACAAGTTTCGACCGCGAGGATTGTCCGGCGTGGCATGTCTACTGTCACTGCTCAAATCCGAGGATCCGACACATCGCGAACAGGCAGAAAAACTGTGTGGTGAATTCCGCAAAGCCGGCCCCGGCGATCTGCGCATGGTGGCCACGTTGATCCAAAGTTTTATCGCCCACGGATCGCATCCCAGCGATGTTTTCGAGAGGGCCTTGCGAACCAACATCGACACGTATTCGCGGGCGAGTCCACTCATCCGTTCGCTCGCAGCGCACGTCCAGGAATGGTCGGCATTGACGTCACCAATCTCATTCAGCCAATCGGTGTTGGCCAAAGCCGCCGAGTCCTACGAACGGCTTGGACTGTATTGGTTGGCAGCATTGGCGGACGATGCCGCGCGACTGGCCGGGACCAGTGCTTCGGGAACGAGTCCGACGCCAGCCACAAGCTCCAATTCCCAAACGCCTCATCAGCATCACTCGCTGGTCGAATGGCTGAAAGCCACGCCGGCATGGGAAAAGAAACTGACGGCCGTGATCGCAATGGCCGCTGGATCACGGGTCGACGATGTTGTTGTCGATGACATCTCCAGCGAACGCATGTTGTGGGAAATCGCATACAGCAAGGGCGGGGGCTCGCTGAGGTTTTCACTGAGGCCGTTCGTGCAGAAACGGTCGGAATCCGGCAAGTGGTCGAAAGGGCGACCGGTTGCACTCGAGCGAATCTACGAAGACCGCGATCGCGGCAAGTTCGACTTTGCCACCACGGCCGACAAGAAGATCCTGCACTCGGTGACCGAACACGAGGAACGTAACTGGCGTGGCTACACGGAGACGTCTTATTTCATCGACGACAACGTGGCCATTCTCGCGCTGGTCGGCCATCCAAACGTTTATCGGAAGGGGAACCGCGAAACCCCGATCGAAATCGTCGAGCGGAAACCTCGGCTGATCATTCGCCGAGGCGATGATGGCGTCGAGTTGACCGTGGAGCCGAAACCAAAGATCAACGGTGACGATGTCCTAGTCGTCGCGGATGGACCGGGACGACTGGCCGTGGTGAAGTTTACCGACATGCACCTCAATCTGGCCGAACTGCTCCACGGGGGGCTGACCGTACCGGAGCGTCACGCGGTCCAAGTCATCGAAGCGGCGCGGGTCGTGTCTGCGGTGATCGAAACCCATTCGGAGTTGGTTGGCGATGAAGCGGGCAACATCGTGGCTGCGGCGGACGAACAAGCCGGCAATCCCCGCCCACATCTGCACGTGATGCCGTATCACGCCGGCCTTCGCGCCGAGTTTTATGTTCGGCCGTTCGGCGATGTCGGCCCGTTCTTTCATCCGGGTGAAGGCGGAGACGTCGTGTTTGCGACCGTGAATGGCACGTCCTTATCCGCTCGTCGCGATTTCGCAGCGGAACGGCAATTGGCGGCGGAAATCGTCTCGGCGTGCCGTACGCTGGAAACTCAAGTTCACGATCCGGACGGCGGCCAGCAAGACGAGTTCCTGTTCGGCGACCCGATGCATGCGCTGGAGTTTCTGGAACAGATTCAGCCCCTCACCGATCCCGACGGCCTGCAAATCCACTGGCCGAAAGGCAAGACACTGACGCTAGCCGGCACCAGCGGTCTCGACAACTTTCAGCTGCGTATTCGCAAGGACCGCGACTGGTTTGCCGCATCGGGGACGCTCACCGTCAATAAGGATCTGACGCTCGACATGATGGCGTTGATCGACCTGTTGGATGCCAGTCCTTCGCGGTTTGTGCGGATGAGCGACGGACGGTTTCTCGCGCTGACCGATCAACTGCGCCGGCGACTGGAAGAGGTCTCGGCGTATGGCGACCGGAGTAAGGACAAGATCCGCTTCCCGGGCGTCCGAGCCTTCGCGATGCAGGACTTCGAAGAGTCCATGTCCGTCAAAACGGACAAGCACTGGCGGGCACACGTCGGCCGCATCCGCCAAGCCACCGAGATCACGCCCAAGGTGCCGAGCACATTCCACGCGGAACTTCGCGACTATCAACTCGAAGGGTTTCACTGGCTGTGCCGGCTGGCCGAATGGGGTGTTGGTGCGTGCCTCGCGGACGACATGGGGCTCGGCAAGACCATTCAAGCGCTGGCCGTCATTGTGCATCGGGCGGCAGAGGGGCCGACGTTGGTGGTGGCACCGACATCCGTTTGCTTCAACTGGATCCACGAAGCCGAGCGCTTCGCCCCAACGCTCAACGTCCGTCAGTTCGGGCCGGGTGATCGCGACGCATTCTTCAAGGATCTCGGGCCTCGCGATTTGGTGGTGACCAGTTACGGCCTGCTGGACCGCGAGCGCAAGCGACTCTCGGGCGTACATTGGCAAACGGTCGTATTGGACGAAGCCCAAGCCATCAAGAACTTGAACACGAACCGTTCCAAGGCGGCCATGTCGTTAACGGCCGACTATCGAATCGCTCTCACGGGAACGCCCATGGAAAACCATCTGGGCGAGCTGTGGAATCTGTACCAATTCCTCAATCCCGGCCTGCTGGGTTCCGTCGAACAATTCCAACAACGGTACATGTTGCCGATCGAGCGAGACGGAGAATCGACAGCGAAGCAACGTCTCAAGCGATTGATCCAGCCGTTCATTCTCCGCAGAACGAAGGCGCAGGTGCTGGAGGAACTGCCGCCGCGAACAGAGGTGACGCTGAGTGTTGAATTGAGCGATGAAGAGGCCGCGTTTTACGAAGCATTGCGACAATCCGCGATCAAGAAGCTCGCGTCGGCGAACGACTCGCAGGGTCGGCACGTCCGCATTTTGGCCGAGATCACTCGGCTAAGGCAGGCGTGTTGCCATCCGGATTTGATTACAGAGAACAGCGGGATCAGCAGTTCGAAGCTATCGCTGTTTGGCGAGACGATCGAGGAACTGCTCGACAACGGGCATCAGGCACTCGTCTTCAGCCAGTTCGTCGGCCACCTGACGATACTTCGTGAAGAGCTGGATCGACGCGGTGTGACTTATCTGTATTTGGACGGAAGCACGCCTGCGGCCGAGCGTCGCCGTCAAGTGGAGGCATTCCAGAACGGCGCGGGCGACGTCTTCCTGATCAGCTTGCGGGCGGGTGGTTTGGGATTGAACCTGACGGCAGCGGACTACGTGCTGCACATGGATCCGTGGTGGAATCCAGCGGTCGAGGATCAGGCATCAGATCGAGCACACCGCATCGGCCAGCATCGGCCGGTGACGATCTACCGCTTCGTGACTCGCGGGACGATCGAGGAGCGGATCGTCGAACTCCACGCCACCAAACGAGACCTGGCCGACAGTTTACTTGAGGGTTCCGACATCTCCGGCAAGCTAACAGCGAACGAACTACTGGATCTCATGAGCGAGCGTACGTAAAGCTCTGGGGATAAGGAGCTTGGGGACAAGGAGCTTGGGAACGAGATGAATCCGGGGTCGGAGCGATCCGACATGACACGCAGCGTCGTCCACAGTTGCACCTCCCGGTGTGCATCTGAAAGATCAGCGCAACTCCGAACGATGATCTCACGCTTCACTTCGCTGGCGAGTCCCCCTTGGCGAGTCCTTCCGACCCACTTGATCCCGCTGTCATTGCCGAGCTTTACGGTCGGCATGCGCGGGATCTCACGGCCTTTCTCATCGGAGTGCTTGGATCCGCCGACGACGCCGACGAGGCGTTGCAGGCCACGTTTCTCAAAGCCGTGGAGAAAGGTCACGAAGTCGATCGAGCGTCATTTCGTGCCTGGCTGTTTCGCGTGGCTTTCAACGAAGGCATGTTGCTGCGTCGCAAGTCCGGCATTCGCAAGAAATCGCTGCGGGTGCTCGCCGACATTCAGAAAAAAGACGACGATTCCGTACCCGGATCGGTCGCCAATGCGGAATTACGAAAACTCGCGCTTTCGGCGTTGACGCAGCTACCCGACGAGCAACGAGTCGTTGTCGAGCGTCGGATCTACGACGACATGACCTTCGCCGCGATTGCGGAATTGTTGGGCATTCCGCTGGGCACGGTGCTGACCAGGATGCGGAGCGCACTGAAGAAACTGGTAAAACTCGTGCCGCCCGACGCCGGGCCGGACTAGAAGCTATCTGAAAAAGGGGTCTGACCCTTTGGAGGCCTCGCTAAACCCCGGCAAAAACTGAGGCCGGAGAGGGTCAGTCAGACCCCTTTTTCAGATAGCTTCTAGCGCAGATTGTGCATGGTCGAAGTGTGCTGTCGAAGCAAACCATGATGGTGGTGGGTCTTCGGTCTCTAGGCGATGATTTCGCGAATCACTCGCCCTGCCACATCCGTCAGCCGGAATTGACGTCCGTTGTATTTGTAGGTCAGCCGTTCGTGATCGGTGCCGAGGAGATGCAGCATCGTGGCGTGCAGGTCGTTGAGATGCACCTTGTTTTCAGCCGCCTTGTAACCCACGTCGTCGGACGATCCATAGGTCACGCCGCCCTTCACGCCGCCGCCGGCCAGCCATGCCGTGAAGCAATGTGGATTGTGGTCTCGACCGGGTGCCGCGCCCTTTTGAGCCACCGGCAGTCGCCCAAACTCGCCGCACCACACGACGAGCGTTTCCTTGAGCAAGCCGCGTTGCTCCAAATCGGTCAACAAGCCGGCGATCGGCTGCTCCGTTTCGCCCGCGAACTGCGAATGGTTGCCCTTGATATCCGAATGACCGTCCCACGATCGCTGGTTTTCCATGCCGCCGGAATAGATTTGCACGAATCGCACCCCGCGTTCGATCATCCGCCGCGCGACGAGGCACTGCCGAGCGAAGTGGTCGCACTTGCTGTCGCCAACGCCGTACAGCTTCTGAGTGCTTGCGGATTCCGCAGCGAGGTCGACGGCCTCCGGTGCGGCGGATTGCATGCGAAACGCCAACTCGAAGCTCTCGATCCGCGCGGTCAATTCAGATTCGGCCGCGTGCTGTTCTCGATGGATCGTGTTGAGCTGTTTCAGTAAGTCGAGTTGATTCCGTTGCGTGATGTCGGTCATTTGAGCGGGACGCACGAGGTTGTCGATCGGCTGGCCGGTGGGGCTCAGGTGCGTGCCTTGGAATACGCCGGGTAAAAATCCGGCACTCCAATTGGCGGCATGGCCCTTGGGTAGTCCTCGGCCTTTGGGATCGCTCATCACGACGAATGCCGGCAAGTCTCGGCTTTCACTGCCCAGCCCGTACGTCACCCACGACCCGACGCACGGAAAGCCCATCCGCGGCATGCCGCAGTTCATCGCGAAGAGAGCGGGCGAATGGTTGTTCGATTCGGTGTGGCCGGAATGAATGAACGCCATCTTGTCCACGTGCTTTCCCAGATTGGGAAAGATCGAGGAAACCATCTTGCCGCACTCGCCGCGTGGCGTGAATTCGAAAGGCGACTTCATCAAGTTGCCGACGGCATTCTTGAAGAAACCGGTCGTATTGGTGAATTCCGGGGCGTATTCGCGGATCGACTTGTCGTGCCACTTCTCCAGGCCCGGTTTGTGGTCCCACGTATCGACGTGGCTGGGACCGCCGTTGATGAACAGCCAGATGACTCGTTTGGCGGTGGGCTTGAAGTGCGTTTCTTGCGGAGCCAAGGGGTTCAGAGACCGGCTGCCGAGGCTGTCGTCCGCCAGCAGGCCCTCATCCTGCAAGAGTCCGGCCAGACCAAGCATGCCGAATCCGCATCCGGCTTGTTGCAGTAGTTCTCGTCGAGTGCTTGAAAGCATGTTTGATCCTTGTCATGAACTCGGTTTGGACTCGGGGCGACAAGTCGGCGGATGTCACGGGCAAGACGACGTTTTCGTGTTCAGTGTCCCGACAAACTCGCTCACGCTTTGGCACGATTCGGTTTTCATGATCTCTGCCAATTGCTCTGCCAATTGCGACGACAGACCTGGATTGTAGAAGTTTGCCGTGCCGATTTGGACAGCCGACGCGCCCGCGACCAAGAATTCCATCACGTCGTCGATCGATTCGATGCCGCCGACCCCGATGATGGGGACGTCCACAGCGGTCGCCACTTCCCAGACGATTCGTAGCGCCACCGGCTTGATGGCCGGTCCGCTCAGCCCTCCGGTCACGCCGCCCAATCTCGGCTTGCGGCGCCGCCAATCGATGGCAATGCCCTTCAGAGTGTTGATCAACGTGATGGCGTCCGCTCCGCCATCGGCCGCAGCCTGCGCGATCGGCACGACACTGGTCACGTTCGGCGTCAGTTTGGCAATCACCGGCAAGTCACAGACTTCGCGGACGGCTTTCACAACTGCATGAGTCTTCTCGGGGTCCGACCCAAAATCCACGCCGTGACTGACGTTCGGACAGGAAAGGTTCAACTCCAGACCCGCCAAGCCTTCAAACTCGCCGAGCCGAGCGGCCATGCGTTGGAATTCCGTGGTGTCTTTCCCGGCGATGTTCGCGATGACTTTTGTGTCGAGACCCAACAAGTATTCCAGGTGCTTGGCGACGAATTGCTCCAGCCCGTCGTTATCGAGCCCAATGGAATTCAGCAGTCCAGATGCCGTTTCGACGGTTCGCGGAGGATTGTTGCCGATGCGCGGCTCGGGGGTGATCGTCTTTGGGACCACCGCTCCGATGCGGCCAAAATCGACATACGCCTGCATTTCTCGCGCGTAACCAAAGGTGCCCGATGCAACGAGAATCGGGTTTCTAAGTTGAAGGCGATTCAAGGTGACGGCGAGGGAATTCACGGACGGTGCTCGGGCGAGAAGAGGTCAAACTTGGGTCAATTTCGACAACCGGTCGCCTTTTGACAGGGAAGAATTTGTCATTAGTTATTTGTCATTAGTTATTTGTCATTGGAAACGGTCCGGCACGAGTCGCAGGGTGTTGTGGAAGCAAACCGTGATGGCGCTGGTTTGCTGACGACGCACCAACACGACTTCGACACACCCTACCGTGAACAATCCGCGATAGAGCGCAGATCAACCCTTGAATGCTCCGCGAGCGCGAATCTGTTCGATGGGCGAAAGGCCCGACAAGTCCTGTTGGTCAGCGGCTGCCGGTGCCTTCACGTCAGCCGAAGTTTCAGTCGTGTCATCGGAGGACTCGTCTGCGGATGATGCTTCCGAAGCCGCTCCTCCGACCGCGCCTTGTCGGCGGATTTGTTCGAGCGGCGAAAGATTTGCGCTTGCTGCCGCAGCCGGTTTCGGAGCGGGCGCGGAAGCCGCCGGCGACTTGTTTGAACTGTCCGATCCCGTAGCGCCTTGTTGACGGATTTGGTCGAGCGGCGACAGTTTGCCCGCCGGTTTTGCGGGAGCGCTTGCCGCAGCCGGTGCTTCCGTTGTTGCTTCACCTTTCGAACCGGCACCCTGCCGACGAATTTGTTCAAGTGCTGACAAGTTTCCAGCGGGCTTGGCCGGAGCAGCTGCAGCAGGCGTTGCGGCCGAGGCTGCCGTACTTCCCGAACCTGCAGCTCCTTGAGCGCGAATCTTGTCGAGCGGAGATCCACCGGAGGCCTTGGCAGCAGCAGCCGGTTTCTCAGCGGGTGTCGCCCCCTTGGCACGAATTTGGTCCAACGGTGAGGCCTTTTTCCCGGACGCCGCTGCGGGGGCCGTGGCACCGGCGGCACCCTTTGCCCTGATCTTGTCGA
>JAQBZS010000154.1 GCA_027622115.1 Planctomycetota bacterium
CGCTGACTGCGATGCGTGTCTACCAGACTTGGATCACCGACCTAGCGTTCTTGAGCAAGCTGGAAACGATCAACGTGACGCCCGGTCGAAAAATCCAGAAGCGGGGTGTTTATTCGGCCGTGCAAGTCACGCTCAAAGCGGAGGCGACATTCGAAAACGTTGTCCGATTCCTGTATCACTTCAATCGCACGAATCTGAAACAGCGAATTGTCGAATTGGCTTTGGAAAGCGAGACCAACGAAGGCGATCCAGTCCTCGGCGTGACGATCGTTGCGGAAGGACTTGCCCTGGAAGACGCCGAACTTCGCGACACGATTTTCCCGCTGGCCAAACTGACCAAAGCCGTTGATGACTCGGAGACCGCGTTGACGATCGTCGATGCGAAGGGCTTTCCGAAAAGCGGCGAATTCAACGTGCGTATCGGCAACGAATTCTTGAAAGTCGTTTCCCAAAACGAAGACGGCACGTGGGAAGTCGCACGCGGGGTTCAGGAGACCGAATCGCTGGGCCACAATGCGGACAGCGAGATCGAATTGCATCCCGTTCGCGAGGATTGGGCCGCCCGCACGCTCGCGGAATTCCGTACGTCGATCGTCGACCGTCACCCGTTCGTGCTGCCCGCCCCGCCACGAGAATATGAACCTCGGCTCCGCTCGATTTCGACGCGAGAAGTGCGACGCGGCGAAACAGCAAAGTTCACGGCGTTGTCGAGCGGTTTCGATCCGGCGTTGGGAAAAGAGCAGTTCCGCTTGGGTGCGGACGCCGTCGAGGGCATGAAGATCGATCCCAAGACCGGTGAATTTGAATGGGCCATCGCGGACGATGCCGAGCCGCGTGACGTGAAAGTGACTGTTGAAGCCATGCAGCCGGATCGCGAGAAGCAAGTGGTCAGCACGATGGCCACCATTCGCATTAGTCAGCCGAATTCGCCGCCGATTCTCAAACTCTACGACACCTATTCAATCTACTTTGGGGAATCCGTCACGTTCGATACGGAAGCGGACGATCCCGACGGCGATTCGAGGCTTAAATTTGAACTCGGCGAAAATCCGCCGACGGGCGCCACAATCGATCCCGCCACTGGGCGCTTCGAATGGACACCGCCGGACGACGCCGAACCGGGTGAATTCGAAGTGGAAATCAAAGTCACCGACAGTGGCCAACCCGCGTTGAGTGATTCGCGCAAGGTAAGGATCGAGGTCAAGGAAGACATCGCTCGGTTCACGTTCTTGGTGCTCTGTTTCCGAGAGGGTGACCGGCGGATGGCTTGGCTGTTGAATCAGTTTGACAATCAACGCATGGAAATCTACGAAGGCGTGACCTTCACGATCGCGGATATGAAGCCGACCGTTTTGAGCATCGGCGGCAAATTCGTAATGTTGCAAGTCGGCGACGAGACTTGGGAATTGGAACTCGGAAAGAACATGCGGCAGATGCACAAGCTGGAGTTCCCGAAGGCGGAACCTGCCGAAACCGACAAGAAACCGGTTGCCACAACCCCGGCAGTTCCCGAGAGCAAAACACCCGCTGAGTCGGAGATTCGTAACGAAACTCCTGATGCGAAGCCGATTCCCGCAAAACCGTCGCCCGCCGATGCCGCAGCGGACAAGGTGGAGTCAGGCAAAGACTAGACGAGGTTTTGTGTTCGAAAGCTCGCGTTGACACGCGTTTACTCTCACGCAAGTTTTAGGCGTTGGTTGCGTATCAATCGCTCAGCTTGACGCCTACAGACGGCAATGCCGCACCACGGATTCCAAATTTCGAGTCCCGAAACCTGCTTGAACCTTTTCCCGGCCACCCACCGGCATGGCTCCAAATGCTCGATAGATTTCGCACTCGCCCCGTTAAGATTAGGACGGCTGTCCGTTCGACAGTTGAGCCGAGATTTGCGCATTGATGTCTCGGTCTTTGAAGGTCGTTGCGACTCCGAGCGCGTTTGCGATGGCTCGTTCATCGCTCGATCCGTGGCAGATGATGCAGATGCCGTCGATCCCCAACAACGGTGCCCCGCCGGACTCACGGTATTGATACCGGCGACCAAGATTCCGAAGTGCCTCGGCAGCGGCGTTCCGCTCGGTGTTCAAGCTGGCCAGCACTTCCTGTCCGATCACGTTCATCAGGACTTCTGCCATGCCCTCGCTGACCTTGAGCACCACGTTGCCCACAAATCCCTCGCAAATCAGGACATCCGCTTCACCCTGGTAGAGGCCGCGACCTTCCACATTGCCGACGTAGCGGTTCTTGAGTCCACTCGCCAATAGGTACGCATGTGTTTCGCGATAAAGGTCGTTGCCCTTGCCGTCTTCACTGCCGATATTCATCAGCCCGATTCTGGGGGATTCGATCGCCAGCATCTCGCGGGCGTAGATTTCGCCCATGACTCCATATTGGTAGAGATGTTCCGGCTTTGCGGCGGGATTCGCGCCGACATCCATCAGCACGGCTTTGCCCTTGGCGGTCGGCAAGGGCACGGCGATTCCCGGTCGTTTCACGCCTTTCAAGAACAGCCTGGTTCGCAATCCCGCAGCCACAACCGCGCCCGTATTGCCGGCGCTCACGACTGCGTCGACCTCCTTGGAAGCCATCATTCGCCAGCACACGGCGATCGAACTATTGGGTTTTTTGCGGAGTGCATCCGTCGGCTTTTCTTCCATGCCGACAAAGCCCTCGGCCGCGCGAATCGACAGTCGCCCCTCGAAATCCGACGAGTTCACGTGGGGCGAAAGCACAGCCTCGTCGCCAACCAACGTGACGAAAAGATCGGGATTGGCTCGCAGCGCGTCTTGCGCGCCGGTGATGTTGATTTGTGGGGCATCATCTCCCCCCATGGCGTCCAGGGCGATTCGCATCAAAATGCTCCACTTTGCGCGTGAGTCTTCGGGAAGGTCAAGCAGCGAAATCCACCCACCCTCACGCTCCGCGCGAGGTGGCTAATCACGCGGCGCGCGATTACCACATTGCTGACAACCAGCTTGGGAATCCAAACCACTCGGCCACCGAGCACGAACGGAATTGATCGCCAACGACCAACCCGTTTGGGTCGATGCAGATCGTGCTCGTCAACTGGTTGTGGCAAATCAGTCGTCCATATCAACCAACACCCGTCCTTGATAGTAGCCGCAGTTGGGACAGATCGAGTGTGTTGGTGTTGGGGTATGGCACTGCGGGCAGTTGGCAATTTGCACCGGCTTGATGGAATTATGACTGCGCCGCTTCTTGCTTCGGGCCTTGGATGTTCGACGTTTGGGGACCGCCATTCTTCTCTCCTCAAGAGTTTTCTGAAACCGTCGTTGCGAGTCGGGATCATTCGAAATCGAGCGAGACTTACCACGTCTTCAACTCGGTCGCCACCGCATGATTCAGCGGAAATTGCATCGGCGATGAGGCCGGCAAAGCCAGCGACTACGCAAACGGGACTTCTGTCTGAGCGACAAATTCAAGCGAGGGATCGTATTTCAGGCCGTCTGCGAACGCAAGGAATGCCAGGTTCGCGATCCATTCGCGGGACAAGCAATTGCCTCAAAACGACGGCTCGGCGGGCGGGTAGTCCGGCGATTCGTCATCTTCGGGCGGCGTGGGTGGATTTTGTCGGCGTTGTTGAAACTGGCCAAACGAGTGGGTCAGTGAATCGAGAAACCGCGGCACATTCGGAGCCGAAAGATACACGCGAGCCGACACGGCCGATTTCGGGAAAAACGTTGTAATAAAGTCGAACGAAAACTCGGTGGCAGTATGGCCGATCATGACCGCGTTGGCGTACGTCCCGGAAATCACGTCGTCTTGCAGCTTCAACTGGTCGTACAAGTCTTGAGCTGATGTTTGCTGTTGCCGCGGCTGTTGCTGTTGCGGCGGTTGGGGTGGAGCTGCCGGTCTCCCAAATCGATCTTCATACTTCTTGAGATTTTCCTGCAGTGCCTGGATCAGCCGCGGCACAACGCTTGGCGGAAGCACGATCCGAGCGGCGACTTGTTGCGGCTGCGTCATCCGCAACAAGAAATCAATGATAAATTCATGACCGCCCTGCAAGACCACGGCACCGGTGCTGAACGTTCCTCGAGCCACGTGTTCCGGCACCAAGGCACTGATTTGCTGGTGCCGGATTTCCTGGCTATGTGGGCCGGAATTCTCGTCGTTCGAATTGGATTCGTAATCGTCGGGAGTGTCTTCGTTCACGGTGCGATTCCTGATACCCAATGAAGAAACCCGGCTTCAAGCGAAACCGGGCTTCATTCCATTGCATGAAAACTCTTGGCCGCAAGCCTTACTGAGATTTTACTCGTTTGCGGACATCGGTCTCAAGCACGCCGAACGCTTGCTCATGACGTTGCAGTGCCATGCTCAAAGCGCTCAGCAAGCGTTTGGCCGTGAAGTGATTCATGATCAGCCGTTGCGAAACTCGAATCTTCACCTCGCCAGGCGCGTACGGCGAGGGATTCAGGCCGAGATCCAACACCAACTCTTCCGGAGTGCTGGAGACACGACAGAAGTTTGCGTAAGCGGCATTCACTTGGCTGTCATCGACTTCAATGTGCTGTTGCTGTTGCGCGGCGGGAGCCGCAGCCGGCGCGGGTTCGGCTTCTTCGGTCCCGGTTTCATTCTCGTCGCCCGAGGTACTCATTCAGTTCTCCTTCGTGCAGTCTCAATTCGTGACAGTTATTCCGGACCGGCATTGAACCTACAGCACCGACCGAGTTTCGGGGGGGTTATAACACTGACATTTTGGTGCCACAATGTCTTTATGACTTTGGTGGCAGTCGCGCGCTAAAACGGTGAATTCTCGAACGGAATCATCGACCATTCGCACGAAAACGCCGTAAACTGCCAATACATCCCCATCCACGCCATCGCCGCCAATTGCGAACACCGCTCACTATTCCATAGCACGAGCGTATTGCAAATAAGACGACTCGGACAAATAAGGCACATGTGAGTTATAGGCGAGGTTTCATGGCAAATCGGAAACTCGCGAATCATATCCGGTGAAATTGCGTGCGGAATCATTCTCGCCGCAGTCAAAGCTAAGCACGCGGTCAGAAACAAGTTCCCGTCTTGGGGCTGTGGTGTTTGAAACGTGAGCCGAAGGCCGTAAGGCCTCGGGTGGTCCGGCCGCTCACGCGGCACGACTCACAATCGGGATTTTGTTTCTGCACGCGTCCTAATTGGACAGCGCCACTTTGGACTTTATGGAGTGCGGTAGCCCGGTACCGCTTTGGACTTTTTTCATTGCGCGGCTTTCGTCCGGTTCTCCGGAAACTGCCGGAAAGTTCTCGTTCAGTCGATGCGTGCTGACTTTCGCCGAGGAACCGAAGCCAAAATAGTTCAAAGCGGTACCGGGCTACCGCACTCCAAAAATCCAAAGTGGCGCGGTCCAACTAAGCTAAGCAGTTCTGCGAAACCACCGTCTGGCGACGGTGGCTACATCTCCGCGACTTGCATTGAGCCGGGCTTTTTGCTCGTCGGATGGGAGACCATGAAACTCCCTCTCGACGAAACTTCACGGTATGCTGTTTCGCGGTCGTTCGGCTCGTTCGAGTCGCCAAACGCATCAACAGTTGCCGATAGATTGGGTTCCCAAAAACAATGAGCGACAACCACCGTCCCCAAACAGTCATCACGGGAATTGGTATCTTGAGCCCCATCGGCATTGGGATTGCCGAAGTTTGGGACAGTTTATCGAACGGCAAATCGGGAATTGCCCGAGTCGAGCATCTGGCTCACATACCCACTCCCGATTGTGCCGCCGGGGAAGTTCGCGGTTTCACGGCCGAGGCGGCTCGCAAGCTGTATTTGCAAGCGCAGCGCAAAAGCATCAAGGTGATGTGCCGAGAAATCCAACTCGGCGTGGCTTCCGCAAACCTGGCGCTTGAACACTCGGGTTTGGACATGGATGCCATCGACCATCAGCGCTTGGGCGTGGACTTCGGGGCAAATCTGATGTTCAGCCCCCCCGAAGTTTTGCGGGACGCGTCTTGGGAATGCGTCAATGACGGCGACACGGATCGTCATTTTCAATTCGACCGTTGGGGGCTTGACGGTCTCCCGAAAATGGAACCGTTGTGGCTGCTGAGGTATCTGCCCAACATGCCGGCCTGCCACATTGGAATCTCGGCTGACGCCCGTGGTCCGAATAATTCGATCACGCTGGATGAAGCGTCCGGCAATTTGGTACTCGGCGAGACGATTCGCATCATTCGCCGGGGTGGCGCGGACATCATGATTAGCGGTACGACGGGAACGCGATTGCACCCCGTCAAATCGATGCACGCCAAGATGTGGGACGAACTTGCCACGACGCCCGAAGATCCCACGAAACGCTGTCGACCGTTCGACGCCGATCGCCAAGGCGAAGTGGTCGCCGAGGGTGCGAGTTCGCTGATCGTGGAATCGGAATCGCACGCCAAGGCTCGCAATGCCAAGGTGATCGCTCGCGTATTGGGAACGGGATCGTCGTGCGTGATTGGTCGCGACCTGAAAGCCAACAATCGGCAGGCACTCGTTCGCGCGATGAACGCGGCGTTTCGAGACGGCGGTATCGAGCCGGGCGACATCGGCCACGTCAATGCACACGGACAAGGGTCACGGCAATCCGACGTGGATGAAGCGGCTGCCATTCGTGAAGTCTTCAAGGACATCGACATCCCCGTCACGGCTTTCAAGAGCTACACCGGAAGCCCCGGATCGGGCTGCGGCACGATCGAAATCGTCTGTTCGATCGTCGGTCTCCAACACGGAGTCATTCCGAAGACGCTCAATTACGAACGTCCCGATCCAGACTGCCCGGTCAACGTGGTGCATGGCGACCATCTGCCCACGGACAACAAGATGTTTCTGAGCATCAACGTCACCAGGATGGGGCAAGCCAGCGCGGCGGTGATTGTGGTCGAGTAGATGTCGGGTGTTTGCGGCTGCTCAGTCGTGGCTCCCACCGGGACGGGGCACCTATTCCGAAATCGGTTGCGCGGAGCCGCACCGCTCGCGTCCTCAAAGCCGACAATCCTCACGACCCATTCAACCGCCAGGACACATCGGCAACGCGTCGTCGGACTCGATGACCCAGTCCATACGCTGCCCGCGAAATCGCCTGTAACGCCTGGTTTTACTGCTTCGCATGCGAATCGGCGGAATCTGCCGACCGATGACAAATCTGTCGGAGATTTCGCGGCGGCGTGGTCCACACTACAGGTAACCACATTTCGCGGTCGGCTTGTCTGAGCCCCTCGTGATCTCGTGCTGTCGTGTTGACCGCGAGGTCCGTGAGTTGTTTTTTGAATTCGTGAGTCGGGAGATCCCAGCATGCATCGTGACCACAAAGTGGGATTGGCATTCGGCATCCTGCTGATCGGCACGGTTGCCGCCTTGTTCTTTCGGAATGAAACACAGCAAGACTACGTGATTCCGGAACTGGAGAACGCCGCGGAACTCGATGAAGAGATTCGCACGTTGCCGCGTCACCCTGAAGTGGAACTCGATCCACGAATCCAAACCGTGACCGAGGGTGATGCGGTTGCTCACGGTTTCAACGAAATGTTCCCGCCGCTCGATCAACAGGGTTTCGGCACGCCGCCACCCCAGCCGATTCCGCCACCTGGTGTTTCCGGTGAAGGCACGCCACCGCCGATTTCTTTCGAAGGAACCGTACAATCGATGGAACCGGTTTCGCTGGATCACGAGTCCACCGACAGTGGGCTCAAGTACGAAGTTCGCATGGGGGACACGCTGAGTGGACTGTCGATCCGATTCCTCGGAAACGCGTCACGGTTTCACGAGATTTACAATCTGAACCGAGACGTCATGTCGGGCCCGGATGCATTGAAACCCGGAATCATGCTGCGAATTCCCATGCGTAATTCGACATCGATTCCAGCGAATGTTGCGGAACGAATTCAGCCGAAAGTCCATCAACCGCTGCGTTCGACTCCGGTGTCCACGAATACAAATCAGCCGGTGCCGACCTCAACTTCGTCGCTCACGAATCGCCAGGCACTGGAAAGCGCGATTGCAACGGAACACCAGAAAAGCTCGCCGCAACCGTTCACTTCGAGCGATCCGCCCATTTCGCGGCCCAGTTCCGCCGACGCGCCGGCATCCGGCGCACGATTCGTGCCGTACGGGCGATCGCCGTTGGGATTCGGTGGACCGTTTGCCGAGTCGAACGACGATTTCAGAGCGCCGCCACCTCCCACGAAATTGAAATCGCAGCCCGCAACAGGGGACTTGCCGGTTCATCTGGATCCGATTGAGATCCCCGAATTCCTCGACGAATCGCCGCGACGCCGGTCTTCCACTACGCCATCCGGAGCCGCAGCATCCGGTGCCAGCACGCCACCGCTGACCGGGCGTGCCAATGGTTCGACGACCCGATTACCGGCCACAAGGCAGTACCAGATTCGCTCGGGCGACAAGCTGGAACGATTGGCGATCAAGTACTACGGCACGAGAAACGCCGTGCAAAAAATCATCGATGCCAATCCCCATCAGTTGCGTGATCCGCACCGGTTGCAGGTTGGGACCACGATCATTTTGCCGTAGCGATTCCTGGAATCCTTCGACTCCGGTTCCCAGATCGCCTTGCACATCATTAAGATGCCCGATCGTAAGTAGAGGGCAGTTCAAGAATTGGGAGCGTGAGGGGTCATGCGGAACCACCATCCCAAGCACGGCTCGACCAGAGCCCACCCCTCTCAAGAAACATCGTCGAGGCGAAGTGCCTCAGAGAGAGTCTTTTGATGCATATGTCAACGGGGGCTAAATGGAGTTAGCTCGAAGCAACAGTGGCGACAAGAATCGTACTCGCAGACGACGTCCACGCGGACGCACCCCAGACACGACGACTCGTGCCGAGACCCAATCCGACGCCGACGTAGAAGCCGGCGCTCGTGGCTCGAACGGTTCCGCCAAGTCGGAACAAGGAGTGGCGACACGCACCCGCGATGAATCGCGCACGGATTCCAAGGATCGGCCCAAACGTCGACGAAGTGCGTCGGGCAAACCGAGTCGCGGCAAGTCGTCGGCAACGGTCGAAACGCCGGTCGTGGCGGAATCCGGATTCACCAAGCTCGGCTTGAACGCGACGTCGCTCAAGACCTTGGCCGATATCGGTTACGAACAGCCGACGCCCATCCAAGTGTCCTTCATTCCCATTGCCGTCAAAGGCGTGGATTGCACGGGACAAGCTCGGACCGGTACGGGAAAAACGGCGGCTTTCATCTTGCCGTCGCTGGAACGGATCGACTTCGCGAGTCCGCATCCACAAACGATCGTGCTGACTCCGACTCGCGAATTAAGCGAGCAGGTGGCCAACGAAGCGCGACGACTTTCGCCCGGTCACAACTGTCGCACGGCGGTGTTGGTCGGCGGGCGTCCGATTCGACGGCAACTCGATGAATTGCAACGCGGCGTCCACATTGTGGTGGGCACGCCGGGCCGAGTCATCGATCTCATCAATCGCGGAGCCCTCGACCTGACGCGGCTGAAGGTTGTCATCCTGGATGAAGCCGACCGCATGTTGGACATTGGATTTCGGCCGGATATCGAGCGCATTCTGCGATCGTGTCCCACCGAACGACAAACGTTGTTGCTTTCGGCCACGATGCCGCCGCCGGTCGAGCGGTTGGCTCGCCGCTACATGAAAGACCCCCAACGAGTCGACTTATCCGAAGACACCGTCATGGTCGACACGATCGAGCAGTATTACATCACGGTGGAACGGGACCGAAAGCGGTCTCTGCTCGTGAAGCTGTTGGCGCTCGAACGTCCCGCGCAAGTCTTGGTATTCACGCGGACGAAACGCGGCGCGGAAGAGTTGCACAAACATTTCGCTGGAAGACTGCCGCATGTGGACGTGATCCACGGCGACTTGCATCAATCCAAGCGTGACCGCGTCATGCGGAGATTTCGCGCGGGTGAAGTGCGGATGATGATCGCCACGGATGTGGTGGGTCGAGGAATCGATGTCAGCGGCATTTCGCACATCGTCAACTACGACGTGCCGGAAGACTGCGACGACTACGTGCACCGCGTCGGCCGCACCGGTCGCATTTCGTCCAACAGCAAGGGCCGAGCATTCACGTTCGTGACTCAGGGACAGGGCGACGAGTTGACTCGCATCGAGATGCGGATCAACGAGATGTTACCGGAATACCACGTGGACGGTTTCGAGGCCTACAAGCCGTCCGGTCCTCGCAAGACGGTCAACGATCCACCGCCGGAATTGCCGCACCAAGTCGATGAAGAAGAGTTCTGCGTCTTCGTCGACTAGCCTTCACAGCGGCTGATGCAACCACGAAAAACACGAAAGACACGAAAAAAAGACAGGAACGCAGCAGGAGCGGCGTCGTCTAGCGGCGTGTCCCTGAATAATTCGACATCCCTGTTGCCTTCTTCCTTTCGTGTATTTCGTGACTTTCGTGGTTGCCTGTATTCATTCGGAGTCCGTTATGCGTGCTTCTTTATCGTGGCTCTTGGTTTTCGTGTGTCTGGTCGTCCCCTGCGCGGCTCAGGACATGCCGTTGACGCAGGTCTTGCTGCCCGGCGAAGGCTGGCA
>JAQBZS010000155.1 GCA_027622115.1 Planctomycetota bacterium
CGGTCGCGACCACGCCGCTGGACCTCACACCCGGCGATTACTCAGTGTGGGTCAAGGCGATCAACGTCAACGGCACGCACATCTGGAGCCGGGAACACACCTTCACCGCCGACTTCGGAGTTGTGGCGATGGTGGATGAATCGTCGGTCGAAGGACGCGAATTCGCTGTGTCTGACGTCTCCGAGCCGGTGGTCGTCGCGAAATCGGACGAGTTGCCAGCGCTGGCCGATTTGGGGTTGAAGTTGGCTTTGGAAGTGTCGGCGATCGAGGCGCTTGTGTTTACGACGGAACAGTCGCAAGCAGGGGATGTCGATGCCGAAGAATCCTCGATAACTCCAACGGCAGCGGCGACGTCCAATCAGAAAATCGACATCGTCGGAGAGACGGAGTCGTGGCAATCGCATGAAATCGAACAGCTCGATCTGTTGTTTCACGATCCAACCTTGAACTGCCCGATGGAAGCTCAATTGATTCGCGGATAACCACGTGTACGCGACGGGGTTCGCGGTCGGCGGCACTGCCGTTCGCCCAATGGCACCCGAGTTATGAGCGGCACGGCGCTAGTCACTTGCTTGGCGCGGTGTTGAAACGCGTCGGACTTTCGGGCGATGAAGCATCTCGCGAATGTGATCGGCGGCACGGTCTATATCCAACGGAACGAGGTGGGGGGTACGATCGCGACGCGCGTCTGCAAGAAGAATCCGTCGAGACGATCACCGACACGATTTCCGCTTCGTGATTTTGAAAGCCCATTCCGATGCCCGACCGAATCCGTGTGCTAGTCGTGGATGACCACCCGTTGGTCCGCCGCGGGATTGCGGACCTGATCAACCGACAGGACGACATGGAAGTCTGCGGCGAAGCGGACAGCATTTCCGGTGCGTTGCAAGTGATGAGCGAAACCAGTCCGGACTTGATGACCGTCGACCTGACCCTCAAGGACGGCAGTGGCCTGGAATTGATCAAGGACGTCAAAGCACGCAATCCCGATCGTCGAGTGCTGGTGTCGTCCATGCAGGACGAATCGCTCTATGCCGAACGTTGCATCAAGGCCGGAGCCCGAGGTTACATCAATAAGGAGGAAGCCACGGACAAGGTCGTCGAAGCCATCCGCATGGTGATGGCCGGCAACATCTATCTCAGCCCGGCGCTCTCCAGCCGCATCTCCAACGCATGGCCGGCGGTCAAGGCCACGAAGCGAAGACGCCGATTGAAGCTCTGACCGATCGCGAACTGGAAGTGTTCGAGTGGATTGGTCAAGGACTTGCCACGAAAGAGATCGCCCACAAACTACATCTCAGCCATAAGACGATCGAAACACACCGCGAGAACATTAAGTCCAAACTTGGACTGAAAAACGCCACGGAATTGAATCGCCATGCCGTGCAGTGGAATCTGGAACACTCGTAGGGCGAGCGGCGGACAACAACATGCTCGGCGAAATGGAATTGCTCGCGAAAGCGACGACAACTTCCGGATTTCGTTTGGCAGTCGCTACCGTCGCCAGACCGTGGAGACCGTCGCCAGACGGTGGCGACGGTGCTGAGAAACCACCGTCTGGCGACGGTGGCTACAACCTGTGGCACCGCCGTTCAGTGCGGCAAAAAATGGCTGCCAAATCTGAAAAAGGGTCCGATGGCATGCATGGTCGAATCGCGGTCTTCTCGCAACCGAACGCGCCGTTGAACCTGGAAACCCACGCGATGCCGAGCGTGCAAACCGGCGAAGTCTTGGTGCGAGTCACGTGCTGCACGATTTGTGGGAGCGATCTGCATTCGATCTCGGGGAACCGCACCGTTGACGTGCCCACGATTCTCGGCCACGAAATTGTCGGTCGAGTGGCAGTGCTCCCCGATGCAGGACCAGTGCGCGATCTCCGCGGTGATCCGCTGCACGTTGGCGATCGAGTCACTTGGTCCATCGCTGCGTCGTGTGGGACGTGCCGCAATTGTGGACGAGGCATCCCGCAGAAGTGCGAACAACTCTTCAAGTACGGTCACGAACGGCTCGGGACTCCCATCCGGCCGAGTGGCGGCTTCTCGGACTACTGCCATCTGCTTCGCGGCACCGCCATTTTGCGGATCGGAGAAGTTCTCAGCGACGCGGAAGCGTGCCCGGCCAATTGTGCGACGGCCACCGTGGCGGCCGCCCATCGCATCGCTGGCGACGTGAAGGAAAGCCGAGTTTTGATCTTTGGTGCCGGGATGCTGGGCGTCACGGCGGCGGCGATGTCGTCGCACTTTGGAGCGGACGAAGTCGTGATCGTCGATCCGGTGCCGCAGCGTTTGCAAACCGCTCGGAAGTTCGGTGCGACGCACGGGATTCATTGGATGCCGACGGCCGAGCCAAATTCAGGCGATCCGTTGGCGTCGCTCCACGGGAAGTTCGACGTGGTGTTCGAGTTGTCCGGCGCGGTGGATGCCGTCGAAGCATCGCCGCAATTGTTGGACATTGGTGGCCGGTTGATCTTGGTGGGATCCGTTTCACCGAGTCGCCCCGTGGAGATCAACCCGGAATTGGTCGTCCGCCGCCTGATCAGGATTGAAGGCGTTCACAATTACCGGCCGAGCGATCTCGTGGCGGCGATCGACTTTCTGTCGGCCACGCGAACCAAATTCCCGTTTGCATCGCTGGTCGAACGGACCTTTGGCCTCGCCGCAATCAACGAGGCGATTGACTTCGCGATGTCCGACCGACCGTTTCGCGTGGCGATCACGCCGTAGCACGGGACCATGTCCTGTGGCCGCTTGGGACAATGGTCCCAAGCTACGGTCGAGGCCACATCACATCGACAATCGTTTCCGTGATGATCTTGGTGCCGGCCATGACGCCCACCGCTCGCAGCTTGAGTTCGAAGGGCTGCGCGGACGCTCCGTCTTCGATTTCGAATTCCACAACCAGCTCGGTCTGCTTCGCCTTGATGCTGTTGCCGAGCAATCGCACCTGCGGACCGTCCGAGTTCTCGACCACGGAAAGCGTCATCGGACCGGGGAAGTTTGTGGTTCGTTCCAATTGGAGTCGGGCCGTTCCTCGGCTTCCCTGAATCAGCACTTGTTCATCGACGCTGCGAAGCTTCACAACCGGTGGCAGCGTGCGCAGCATGTTTCGTTTTTCCGACAACAGCAGCATGACTTGCGGATCGCCATGCTGGTCCGTGAACTTGGCGAATCCCTGCGAATAAAGCTGAGACTGCGATTGCACGTTGATGTGCATGCTTTCCGGCAAATAGATGGGCACATCGAATTCCGTCACGCCCTTGGCCACCACGGCGTTCAAGATTTGCACGCCGTCCATGTCTCGATTCTGCCGATCGCCCTGCTGCATCAAAATAGGCCCGTCGAATCCGTTGAGCCGTTCGATTTGCATCGGATACATAAACACCGAGCCGCGGTAGGCATACAAGTAGGCTTCGCTGCATTCCAACTTGAAGATCGGTTTGTGCGACACCGCGAGCTGCACGGCTTGCACGACCGAATTTCCGACACTGACGCCCTCGGCGTCTCGACCAAGATGATGCGCAGCCACGACCCGTTCGTGCGTTTGGTCGCCAAGTTGAGCGCGCCCGATGATCTTCAATTCCGACAACTGCACGCGCGCGTCGTCCGCCGCCACAAAGTTCAACGAATGCGATGCGACTCCGGCCTTCGCTTCCGCGTTCTTGAGCGTGACCCCACTGGGGAGCCCTTCCACGCTGAAGTCAATTTTGGCGTTGAAGCCGCCGGAACGCGCGATGTCGATTCTCAGCGAAGCCTGCTTGCCTTGCTCCACGGTGAGCGAGTCCGATCCGGTAGTGAGTTCAAAGCGCGGCGCATTTCGAGCGGCGTGCAGTTCATAGGTGAAATCTCGACCGCCCACGGACGGGTAGCGGAGATCTCGCACGCGCACTCGCCATTCGCCGTCGACCGGCGCGGTCCATTCAATGCGGGCGGTTCGGTCGAGCGATTCGATCGAACGTGCCTGCTGAAGCGACTTGCCCATCGTGTCGTGCAAACTGAGTACGGGGATCGAGCTGCCGCCGGAGTAACAATTCAGTGAAATGTGGTCGCCCTTCGTGACCGCGATGGCATACCAGTCCTGAGCATCCGGGCTTTCCAAGCGACCGCTCGCCACGCCGGGCAGGTGCAGTTTGATCGGGACGTCTTGCGCTGGCTGATCGTCCACCCAATGCGGCGCATCGAAAACCGTAAACGTCACATGATTCGTCGGCTGATGCGCGTCTGCAACATCGGCTTGGCGACCGGTGAATCGCGAGCCGTCACGACCAATGAAGTCCGTCCCGTTCAGGCGATAAACTCCAGCTTTCAGTGGCAAAGTGAGTTTACGATTGAGTCGATTGCTTGGAGCGGGTCTGCCGAACAACACCAACTCGACGTCCGCCGTCGAGCCACTGCGACCGGACGCCGGAAAGACGCTGGCCAGGAAGGGTCGAGTTGAAATCGTCACGCGGTAGACGTGGGCAGGATCGCCATAATGACTGACGTTGGCCACACGGAGCAGAAATTCGCCATCGGTGGCAGCCGTCACTGCGAGCACTGGATCGGCTCCGACGTGTGTTCTTTCGAACGCGATCCGCCGACCCGCTCCGTCCAACAATTCCACCAGCGGTTCGAGTTTCGAGCCAAGTCGAGCCGCCATCACTTCACAGACGATTGTTTCACCCGCATTGGCCGAAAATCGAAAGTAGTCGGCATCGCGTTCGCCCGAGATTTGTCCGTTGATCGTCACGGGCAGTTGCACACGCTCCGCCGCGGCGACCGTCGAATTCGATTCCGTCTCGATGAATTCCGGCAAGTCTCCGATGACAAACGGACGCGACGCGGTACCGCCTTGAGCACCGTTGATGCTCCAAAACGCGGTGCCCAACGCTGCATTCTTGGCAATGCGAACTTCGCCGGCCCATTCACGCGGATAAGTGATCGGAGTGATGGTGGGTTCGCGGCGAGGCGATGGTTCGCCGATGTCTGCGAGTGGACGCAGCAATTGCGTCGACCCCGACACGTGCGAACCCGACCAATGCACGCGAGTCCCCGCCGGCACGCACTCGGTCCCAAAACGAACCTCTAGCGATGTGCCTCGCCTCGCCCCCGCCGGGAAGATATGGGTCGTCGATGGCATATAGCCGGGTTTCGGTTGCGCGTTCACACAGGCGACGTTGAAGAATTCAACAATCACGAAACTGGCCAACAGGATTGCTCGGAATTGCATCTCAAGCCCTTCAGGAGACAGGTCTGGGCATTCACGCGGTGTCTCGACGGGACGTGTGCGTGTGACGCGGCAAGTCATCGACAGCGAGTTTACCGTGAACCCGACGTTGAATAACGAATAGTCTCAAGGGAACGCAGACCGTTCGACCAAACGCATACGCTAATTGTCGCTGCTTCAAACAGTGGCGCACCCTGCTGAAATCTTCACACCTCAGCGGCCCGAAGTGGGCAAGGATGTACGCCACGACCATGACTAAAACTGAACGACAAACCATACCGGTCGACAACCAACTCAATCCCGAAGTCATCTCGTTTCGGGCTCAGTTTGATGAGAAGAGGCCGCTCGACAAATCGTCCGTGAAGGTGCTGTTTAGTCGCGAAACTTGGCGTGGCAACCTGCACACGCCTTTGTGGCGGCCAAATAGAATTTCGTAATGCCGGCCTTGTCTTCCGCCTTCATCGCTTTCGCCAGACCGCGCGAGCTATCAGACAGACTATCGGCAAACGTTTTCCACTCCGGCAAGTCGGCTTTGTTTTTCACTTCATGCGTGTCGGCCTGAATGGTCTTGGCCAGAATCGCCAGCGTCGAGGCGTGAATGCTGTCCTCGTTCGGAGTCGTCGGCTTGCGTCGCAGGCGTCGGATTTGGTTGAAGCGGCTCTGCACTTCGTCCATCGAACGATGCATGTTGACCAGCTTCGCCCAGTCCGCCTTCACGTCACCATCACCCTTGCCCTCGAGTGCTGCTTGCGCGCCGGCGAGCAACTTCGTAGCCTCGTCGAGACTCTTGGTTTTGGCCAGTGCCGCAGCTGCGTCGCGCAGGGCTGGACCGGCAATTCCGGTGCCCTTGCCCTGCGGATGCTCGGTAATTCCCTGTGACAGCGCCGCCAACGTTCCGGCAGCTTGCGCGAGTTTCTTCTCTTTGATGCTCTCCTCGAATGACTCACCGGTCGCCAGCATGTCGCCGATCAGGCCCACTTTGGCTTTTGCGTCGGCGGCAAGATCGGCAATGTCGATTCCGCTTTCCTTCGTCGCATCACCGCGTGCCGTCAACATCATCGACACGCCCAAGGAACACACCAGCACCGTCAGACAGATCGTTTTTTTCACGACGAATACCTCTTACTTGTTGTGGGAACGGGATGTTTCGAGCCATCGTCGAGAAAAGGTGACGAGACTCGCCGAAATGGGAGGGAGGTCTGAATCACATTTACAGGGTCGTGTGGGATCAGACCGAAAAGGTGGGAGTGACCAGTTGCCGAAACCGCGCGGGATAAACCCAAGACCGATCGGCCACCGATTACGAACGGGGACTGGCCATTTTGTGGTCCACGAATGCCGTGTGCAACTCTGCCGCCACCAACGAAGTCGGCAGACCGCTCCGCCAGGTGGGCCAGCCAGCTAAAACGGACGATGTCTTGCAGGTCGTGTCCACGAAACTTTCGAGAACTTCGATCGACACGAGCGAGTTTTCAGCAACGCAACCTGGAATCGGCTTCCAGCGATTCCAACGAATGGCCAAGTCGCGCGAACGACGACCGGCTCAATTGGCAGACTCGTCTCGGAACGACACACTTCCGTTTGACTTCCCTTGGTTCGGTGTAGAGGCATTCGATGACTCGTGCATTCCTGATGACAGTGTCGGCGTTCGGAAGTCTTCAAATCTCAGATCTCAAATCGAATTGGAAGATCCATGATTCCAACACACGCTCCGCAACGGCTCGGTGTAATCATCCTGTTTCTGCTGTGCTCGTCAGCGACTGCCGGGGAGAAGCCGAACATCTTGATCGTTTTCACCGACGATCAGGGCTATGGCGATTTGGCCTGCTACGGCAATGAGAAGAACAAGACGCCGCGACTTGACCGCCTGGCGAAAGAGGGAACTCTGTTCACGCCGGGCCACGATTCGTCCGGTGGAATCAATGATTCGATCCGCGAAGACAAGGCTCCTGGTCTGATGGCACCATTGGGCCAGCACTGTCCGGACCGGTCGCAGGTCGGGATCGAAAACGAGGATCTGCTTTGGAGCGATTTGCAGAAGTGCAAAGACGGCATCCTTCGCGAGTTCTCCAGAATTGGTTCTTCCGCCAGCACTCTGGTCAAAGGCGTGTGCCTGGTAAACGAGTGCCACAAGACGGTCTGACGCGCTGGTGAGTTCACGAACTCGGAGAGCCACACAAATGAGACGCAAAGCATTCACTGACGTCTCGTTCAAGTCACTCGAGAAACGATCGAGGGCTGGGATCATCGCGCCGTCCAGCACCGGATCGAACAGCCACGCTCCATCGAAAATCGCGACATCGAGTTCGTGCGAGCCGATCTCAAGGAACCTGCTGGCCAGGTCCGTGAGCAGCCGTTGAATCGCGACCAGGCAGTCCGGCGAACGAGTTTCTTTGGCCATACCATTCAACGCATTCAGCACTTCCGATCGTTCGCCATCCGAACGTGTTGAATCCAGCACGACGGCGCGCAGCCACGGTACCGCTTCGGGAAAGTCATGACGGCTCGCAATGCCGTAAAGAGCCGTGCGGACGTCGGTGTCGCCCTCGTCCCGAGCCAGTTCCAGTGCAACTCGTGCCACGTCGCTGTTGCGGCAAGCCTTCAGCACATTCGCTGCCGCAACACGCACCGCCGACGATGCCGTCGTGGATTGCAGGCATCCGAGGACGACGCCGGCACCGTCCAGAACCGGGAGTTTCCTCAAACAGTTCAGTGCTGCTGGCAGTCGAGGGTCATTGACGGGCATTGCCGCGACACGATCCAGAATCGCGTCGCGGGCTTCGGGATCAATCGCTCCGATGTACTCCACCTGCAAAGCAACCTGGAAAGAATCCGAATACTCCTGAAGTGCCGGATTCAGCAGTCCTTCTACGAGCGAGTCCACCGCCCTGCGTCCGCCAATGTGGGCGAGGGCAAAGATGATCCGACGAATGACTTTGTCTGACTGGCAGGTGTTGAGTTTCCGGACCAGCGCAGGGACTGCTCCGTGATCGCGCAACGCTCCCAGGCGATTGACCGCGTCAAGCCGTCGGGCTTCGTCGAGGTCTGGAAGGGCGAAAACTCGTCGGCATTCTTCGATGTCGGCATCTGTAACTCCTCCTGGATTCGTAGACTCGACGTAGTGAGGCCACCTCTGTTGAACGAGCGAGTGCAGTCCGGACTCGATGCCGATACGCCAAGGAACGTGCAGAATGATCCGTTGCACGGCTGACGTCGGAACGGAGTCCGGTTTCTCGACCAGACGTCGGGCAAGGTCCCGCGAGTCGAGTGTGGCGTACGTGGCCACAACGAGTGACTGCGTCTCGTACCAGAGACTGTCGTCTCGAAGCAGTTGCCACAAACGGTCTCGAACGTCGAACCCAAGCCTTTCAGTGGCACCGTCAGTCAGCCCGGCAGCCTCAACAAGTCTCGCGATCCTCAGCCAGACGATTCCAAAACGGTCGGGAAAGTCGGCTTCTTCCCGAACTCGCAACCACAACGCAGAACTATGTTTTCCTCTCATTCCCGCGGCAAAACGGAAGACCTGAAATCGCTGATCGGAGAACACCGCCAGTTGAAAGAGCAGGCCGATCGCGTCTTCGTTCATCTGTGCCAGTCCGGCTCCGGCGAAATACTCATGCAAGGTCGCGTGAATGAAGGCATGCTCGTCCCAGACAGCGCTGACTCGATTAACCAGACGTGACGCAGTGACCGGTTCCGTCGTCAGGCCATGATCGCCGAAGAAGGACTCGAGTTCGCTGAATCGAAACAGATATCCGGGTTCAGGCGATGTGAAAAAGCAGTCGTATGACAGTTCCGCAAGGGCTTTCAGATGTCCGCTTTCAAACGCTGGCTGACCTTTCTGGCGGCGTTCCTGGTTGTAGTGGCTCCGGATCCATTCGACGAAACGCTCGTAAACGCCCGCCAGAGTACCGGGGAGCCGCTCATTGTCCCTCCGTTCCACTTCGATCCGACACAGCATCGTGAGAAGAAATGGATTGGCTGCCATCGTTCTCAGATCTGCCCGCAGGGCCAATTGCTGCCGGAACGAAGCCAGCAGGTCCGGTCGGCCATGTTGCCGGAATTGCCGCATCGCCAGTTCTTCAATTGATCGTTCCGAAAGTCCGGCGAGTTCAAACATCACGACATCACCCCCATCGACAAATCGTCGCGGGAGTCCTGACGGCCTTGACGTGACGAGGATGATGAACTCCTGCGTCTCTTCGAGGATACGCTTCGCGACAGTCTTCCGCAGATCAACCGGGACTTCATCCCAGCCATCAAGGAGCAGCAACGTTCGGCCAGAGTCTCGCGAGCGGGTCTGCAGTTGCTGAACAACTTCCGGATGACGCTCCGACGCAATGGCCTCGCTGCAGTGTGTCTGAAGAAAAAAAGCGAGAAGCGAGGTGTCCGGCGTGTCCTTGAGAGACGCCGCAAACTGCCCCAGCGACACGACCAGCGCAAGATCAAAGTCGCGGAGCTGCCCACCTGAGACAACTTGGACAATCCACTTCACGAGCGTGGATTTTCCTGCTCCGGGCTCGCCCACAATGATCGCCCTTCGTCGAGTCCGGGCCAGCAGAGAGGAAACGCCGAGCTGATACTGCCTCGACCTTCGGTAATCAGTGCCAGGCTCATGTACAGGCAGATTGACGACCTCGTTGGGCGTCTGGGATTCCTCTGGACACTCGATTGCATGGAGTTCGACGTAGACGTCGTTCAACGGTCGAGGCAAGTCGCCGGGAGCGACCGCAGGAAGTGAAATCCACTCTGCTTTTGTTCTGACGGTGTTGAGCCAGCTGGCAATCGCCGTTGCCAGCGGTTCCCGCTCTGCCGCCTGGCTGTCACTGCTCTCAATTACGTTCATCGATCACTGTAGCATTCGCGTTGAAACCAGAAATCTCAAGCAGGCATTGACTTTCCCAGCCCGATCCTTACCTCAGGATCGCTGCTCACCAGAGGATGACATGGGCTCATCTATCCTCACAGGGCAATTCACAGTATCGATTGTTTTCAGCATTCTGGTGGCCACCACTGTGAGTCCTAAAAAAACGCGACATCTGAGGCATCATTGGGTCGAGGAGATGGCTTAGAACGCGTGCAGAATCGAATCCCGATTTGCGTGGCCAGGGTTGGAGCGAGGCACGAGCGAAACCCTGGATTCGGCGTACAATCGCCAGCTGTCTTACACCCAGTGCAGGGAACCTCGTCAGGCTTAAGTGATTCAAGGGCACTTCTTCAAACCATCCGGCGCTGGACCATTTCCATTCCTTCGCCTGATCCACGATTGACATGGACGTATTCAATCATTGATTGGAGCGTGCGCGGGTAGCCGTAACAGTCTGGGGTTTCGCTCG
>JAQBZS010000156.1 GCA_027622115.1 Planctomycetota bacterium
TGCCGCTACCGCATCGAAGTGGGTTGGAACGACGGCGTGAAAGTCGGCAACATCGTGGGCGCGGTCGCGAATGAAGGCGGTATTGCCGGTGAATGCATTGGTCCGATCAAAATCCATGACGCGTTCAGCACGGTCGATCTTCCCGAAGGGATGCCGGAAGACATTTTTCAGACGCTGCATCGGACCCGCGTCGCCGGCAAGCAACTGCGCTTGAGCCTCGATAACGGCAATGGCGGCGGATCGCGGCCACGTCCGAGACCCAGTTTCCGAAGCGACCAACCACGCACCTCGACCGGAAACGGCAGTAAGAGCCCCGCGCGAGGCACGTCCTTTGCCGCCGGAAAACGCAAGAAACGGAAATTCAAGGCGCAGCCATAAGATCAATCAACGAAATCGAATCCACCGGTTTCATCAAACGATGTTCGTCTTGCTTCCGAACATTGCGATTTCCGATGGTTATACCTGACTTAATATGGCCACCCCAGCCGCGAAGACCAATCCCAGCACCACGGCAATTGTAATCTTGATCCAACTGTAGGGCCGTTCGCCTTGGACTTCACCGGTCGCGGCGTTGACCATGACTTGGTAGGACTTTTCGTGGTAGCGGTAAGCCAGTAACCAAACCGGCAGCAACAGATGCTTGTAAGTAATGGCCGAAAACTGCGTGTCGCTTGAATGGACTCGTTGCTCGTCTCCGCCGATGTCGTCGCGAACGTCGTCGGCGATTGCGTCTTCCATGCGATCCTTGGCTTCCGCAAATCCCGCGTCGATTCCGATTTCATAAGTCCGTGCGAAGTATCCGGCGAGCATCTCCTGGTTGAAGGGGACCACTCGTTCGAGCGGCCACGGCTGGAGCTTATCGATGAGACGGGTCGGCAGACCTTGTGATGCGAGGATCAGCAAGTCGTCGAAGAATCGTTTTAGGCGCCCCGAGACATAATGCCACCGCGTGCGACGCTCGCGTTTCTTCTCATCACCCTCGCCGACTTCCACGAAATAGTGCTCGCCGCGTTCTCCGCGATACCGAGTAAACGTCATCGCATCGAAAGTCCAAAACGGCAGATAGACTCCGTTGAATTTTCCGGACACGCCGCGATTCAGAAACTCATTCGGCGCGAACCAACGAGATTTAACCCAGCCTACCAAGTTGTCCTGTGCAGCATCGTGCTTGACCTGAAACGACAGCACTCCGTCCACGGGAATCCGATCATCCGCCGTGTGTGCGCCCTCCAATTGCATTGGCGAAGCGCAATACGGGCACTCGCTGCTGGTGATGGTGCCCGAAAACAAAACGTTCGCCCCGCAGGAATCGCAGCGGACTTGTTGTTCGTCGACCGCATCCGCCTGCTGCCCCCGCCGATGTTGGCATTGCTTTTCAAGGATGGCGTGGAAGTCTTGCTCCGCCACCTCTTCGTCGTCGGAGAATTCAATCCGCTTTTCGTAAGCACAAAACGGGCACTTCAGATTTTGGACATCGATCGAGAACTTCAGGTCGGCTCCACAGCCTTCGCACGGAAATGTGCGACCCTTGTCACCGTCAATCAGCCTGCCCGGAGTCTCCGGAGGTGTCGTGTCTGGCATCGGACCGTTTCCCCTTGATGGTTGCCGGTTTCAGCAGGGCACTTTCAATCCCCAGCGATCGCGCCAACAACAGAATCAGCATTCGGTGCAGCATCGGTGTTCGTTAGCGTGCGTTCGTAAATGGGCACAATTTGGTCACTGTTGTTCACGACCATGCCGAGATCATGCAGTAGGCCGTCGTCGAGACCGTAGACCCAACCATGCACGGCGATCGACTGTCCACGTCGCCACGCGTCGCGAACGATCGTTGTGCGGCAGACGTTGACGACTTGTTCGACGACGTTCAGTTCACACAAACGGTTGGCTCGGGCCGTCACATCTTCGATGGCGTTGAGTCGATCGATATGAATGTTGCGAATGTCTTGGATGTGTCTCAGCCAATTCTCGATGAGCCCCAATTCCTGCCCGAGCAGTGCCGCCGTCACGCCGCCACAGCCATAGTGACCGCACACGATGATGTGTTTCACCTTGAGGACTTCGACCGCGTATTGCATGACGGACAGACAATTCAGGTCGGTATGCACCACCAGGTTCGCCACGTTGCGATGCACGAAGACTTCGCCTGGATTCAACCCAACAATCTGATTCGCGGGAACTCGGCTGTCCGCGCAGCCAATCCAGAGGTATTCCGGGGCCTGCTGGGTTGATAGCCGCTGAAAGAATTCAGGATCGGCGTCTTTCATGCGCTTGGACCACTCGGCATTCCACTCGAACAATTCATTGAGGGGCATCAACAACTCCTGCAATCCGCGAGAAAAGTGTTCCCGAATACGATTCAGCAATCCGCGCTCGATCCGGTCGGGGAGTGATAACGGAACGCCGATGTCGAACCAATCGAGAAGTCGTGGGCTCGTCCGACTTGGTTGTTTCGAGAGAATGCCTGCTTCAGAATGCCGCAATCGTGTTTGCCGCGCGACGACTGCCGGTCGTCGATCTGATCTCGCAACAAGGAAGACAACATGGCCCGATTTGCCTCGGTGATGCTCCTAACCACCGCCTCGCTCGCGAACTTCGCCGTGCAAGCGATTGCGGTAGAACCACGGTCGTTCGGCAAGACCAAAGACGGGAAGGCCGCAAAGCTCTACACGGTCAAGAACAAGAACGGCATGATCGCCAAATTCACCGATCGCGGTGCCACGCTTGTGGAACTCCATGTCCCGGACAAGAACGGGAAACTGGCGGACGTCGTGCTCGGTTTTGACGATGTTTCTGGCTACGAGTCCGAAGGCAACCAGTACTTCGGTTGCACGGCGGGTCGAGTCGCCAATCGGATTGCCAAGGGCAAATTCAGCGTGGGCGGCAAGGAGTATTCCGTCGCGGTCAACAACGAACCGAACGCATTGCATGGGGGGGTCAAACGGAGTTTCGACAAAGTCATGTGGAATGCGATGCCGTTTGCCAAGCGGGGCGGCAGCGGTATTCAGTTTCGCTACGTCAGTCCGGACGGTGAAGAGGGCTACCCAGGAACGCTGAAGGTCGAAGTGATCTATACGCTCGACGACAGTAACTCGCTGACCATTTCCTACCACGCGACAACGGACCAGGCCACACCGGTCAATCTCACGCACCACAGCTACTTCAACCTATCAGGTGCCGGCACGGACACGGTGCTCGACCATGTGCTGACACTCAACTGTAAGTCCTATACACCGACTGACGACACGCTGATTCCAAGCGGCAAGATCGCTCCCGTAAGAGGCACCGAACTGGATTTCACGAAGGCGGAAGTGATTGGCAAGCGGATCAAGTCCTTGATCGAAACGGCGGCTTTGGGATACGACCACAATTTCGTCATTGACCAAGAGAAGCCAGCGAGCGGACTGACCACCGCCGCCACGGTGTATGACCCGACTTCCGGGCGAGTCATGACCGTGATGACCACCGAGCCCGGCATCCAATTCTATTCGGGAAACTTTCTGTTCGGGCAAAAAGGCAAAGGCGGCAAGGAGTACAAGAAACGCAGCGCCTTGTGTCTTGAAACCCAGCACTACCCGGATTCGGTCAATCAGCCGTCGTTTCCGTCAACGATTCTTAAGCCGGGCGACAAGTACACACACAAGTGCGTCTATCGTTTCTCAAATAAGTAGTCGCCGCCAACTGATGATCATCCTTTCAATTCCGTCAATCTAGGAACTCACCATGAAGAAACATTTCTTGTATTCGCTATGTCTCGCAGCCATCGCCGTGTCGACGACAGCGTCCGCAGCGGACAAACTCTCGGCACTGATTATCGAAGGTCAAAATAATCACGGCGTCTGGCCGAAGACGTCGCTGATGATGAAGAGCTACCTTGAGAATAGCGGCCTATTCACGGTCGATATCGTGCGCACGGCCCCCAAAGGCACGGACGAGAACTTCGCGCCGGAATTCTCGAAGTACAACGTTTTGGTGTCGAACTACAACGGTGCGGCGTGGCCGAAGAAGACGCAGGAAGCCTTTGTAAGCTACATGAAGGACGGCGGCGGGCTGGTGATCGTGCATGCCGCGAATAACTCGTTTGGCAATTGGCCGGCTTACAACGAGATCATCGGGCTCGGAGGCTGGGGCGGAAGGAATGAAAAGAGCGGTCCGTATGTGTATTTCACCGATGCCGGCAAACTGGTCCGAGACACCAGTAAGGGTGGTGGCGGACACCACGGTCCGCAACACCCGTTTTCAATCGTCGTCCGCGACAAAGAGCACCCGATTACCAAAGGGATGCCTCGGGAGTGGCTGCATGTCCAAGACGAATTGTACGACCTGTTGCGTGGCCCGGCGGTCAACATGCAGGTGCTGGCGACGGCTTATGCGGACAAGGGCAAAGGTGGTTCCGGCCGTCATGAGCCGATGATTTTTACCGTGAGCTACGGTAAAGGCCGGATTTTCCATACGCCGATGGGGCACGGGGATTATTCGCAGGAATGCGTTGGCTTCATTACAACGCTGCAACGCGGAACCGAATGGGCGGCCACCGGCAAAGTCACCGTGCCGATTCCCAAAGATTTCCCGACGGCTGAAAAGACGAGCCAGCGAAAATTCGGGGCGAAGTAATCACTCGTGGAGGGTCCCAGAGTTGTGGGTTTTCGTGAGTGAGCCGTTGGCCGTAAGGCCTCGGGCTAGCGCGGTGCCCGGCCGCTTACGCGTCACGGCTCACAACTCCGCTAGCCCACGGTTCCCGTAGGTTATTAATTGCGGGTTGCCTTACTCCGAGTTGGCCTTTGATTCTTCGAGAACTTCTCCGAGTTTTTCGAGCGCATCCCACGCGGCGGCAAAACCTGCGTACACGGCGACTTGAAAGAGTGCCTCGCAGATTTCGGTGACGGATGCTCCGTTTCGTAATGCCATTTGCAGGTTCAGCTTAAGGGCGCTGTTGCGGCCTTGTGCCGCGAGCACGCAGATACTGCACAACGAACGTGTCTTGAGATCGATGCCGCCGCGCGTCCAGATTCGGCCACCAACTACTGACACCACTTCGGTTTCAAAATCCGGACAGACGGCTCGGAAGCGTGCCGCGAGGTGTTCCATATTCTCGTCGCCGACCATTAGTGCAAATTGGGCATAGCCCCTGTCATAATCGCTTGTCATGGAAAGTCCTTTTCGGGCGATGTGGTTTCACGGTGGTAAGTTGTCATTGCCGCTCGCCTTAGGTGGTTGCTGAAACCCAAAGTCGGAGCAGAATACGACTTCGCGGCGAACTGGGCGATGTAGCACGACGGCTTGGGAACAGGCCGCGTCTAACATCGGGACGATTGCTACGCGAATGCAGAAGCAACTCCACTTTGCACATCAACATCTTGCAATACAGACGGCCCGACCGTGATGAATCATGCGGTGCGAATCGTTGAGCCACTCGCGTTTCGGCAGCACCTTGATCAGGTCGCGTTCGATGATTTCCGGATACTTGCCTTCCGTGAGGCCGATTATCGCTTCAGATTCACGGTTTCTTCCAGCACTTCGTCCGAAGTGACGAAGCCTCGGGCGTTGACCTGGTAGCCACGTTGGGCCGTGATCAGTCGCGTGAATTCGGTGGCGATATCGACGTTCGAAGTTTCCAGCGTGCCACCGGAAATCGTGCCCCGACCACCCGTATTCGCCGCACCGATCGTGGCGGGACCGCTGTTCGGCGAGACGCGGAAGGCCGTGTCTTGGACTCGCGTCAGGCCTTGATCGTTGATGAACATCGCGATCGCGAATTGGGCCAGCGGTTCCGTGCGACCGTTGTCGAACGCCCCTTGAATGATGCCGTTGGCGTCAATGTCGACGCTCGTCAGCGATCCGGGAGCGAAGCCGTCTTGCGAGGTCGCCGAGACATTCTCGAATCCGCCGAACTGCGTCAGACCGAGGAATGAATTCGCGGCACCCAGGTCCAAGGTCAGCGATTGCGTCGTGCCGAAGTTGGCCAGATTGTTGATCTCCAACGTGATGTTGGAATCGCCGTCCGTGCCGGCAATCGTCTGGCCGAGCGTGCCGAAAGCGGTTTGTCCGGTATTTCCGGCAGCATCCGCGAGCGTGAGCGTCAGATTCCCCTGACCCGTGGTGTCCGCCGTCAGCACGATATGGCCGTTCGCGTCGATGGCTGCCGATGCGCCGCTGTACGCAGCGTCAATCGCCGCTCGCAAGTCTTCCAACATGAGTGCCCCGCCGGCCGTGGTGGTGAAGTCCACACTGACCGTGCTGCCGTCAAAGTCCGTACCGCGCAGTTCGATGACGTCGGTTGCGGCATATTCGACCGTGTTTTGTGCCAAGGTCGCTGGGCTAAAGACCGTTATGCCGGTCGCGGCCGCTCCCGCAGGCGCGGGCGTGGCAAATCGTGTCGATGACACAAGCGTTTGAGCCGTGCTGTTGCCCGTGATCGAGGCGATTGAACCATCTTCATTGAACGAGATTCCCTGGACGAGATTGTCTCGTCCGAATCCCGTAATCGTGCCGTCGGTCGAAGCGATCGACGCTTCCAAGTCCCACAGATTGGCAGCCTGCTTCGTGAACGTGAAGGACAACAAGTGCGGTGCGCCTTGCGTGTCGTACACCGTAATCGACGTCACCGCCGTGGCTCCGGTCGCACCCGCCGTTGTCTGGGCGAAGTTCGAGAACGTTGTCAGTCCCGTCGTCGGCGAGGTATCGGTCGTGTTCGAAGCGAGTGTCAAAGCAGGAGTCGATGTGCCGTTCGCATCGGCGGTGAGCACGATATTCCCGCTGGTGTTGATCGACGCGGTCGCTCCGATTCCCGACGAACCCGACGAGAAGACTCGGTTGATGGTCGCCAGCAGCGAATTCACCGTGTTGAGGTTTTCCTCGTTCGTCGTTGTCACTGCCGAAGTGACCGTCGCGCCGGCGATTGTTTGCGAACCGTTGTTGACGGTCATCTGCCCAACGTTGGTGCTGGCCAGCGTTCCCGTAAACGCGACATTCAGCACGCCAATGTTTGTCGGCCCACCGGTCACCGTGACGTTTCCGGCTCCGACCGTGGTCAGTGCTTCCAGTGCGGTTTGCACGTCGGTCGCGGCGGCGTCGAAGTCTAGATCGGTCGTGGTTTGCCCGCCGAAGGAAATCGAGAACTTACCGCCGGTCGCACCGACGAGATTGATCTGCTGCTGTTCGTCGTTGTCGCCTTGCGTGGTCGTGGAGATCGAGCCGGCGGCGGTCGCTCCGACCAAGGCCGCGGTGCCGTTCGCCGCGACCAACTGGGCGACGTTGGTTCCCGCGAGCGCTCCAGTGAATTCGAATTGCAGCGGTGTGTTGTTGGCGGGGCCACCAGTGACTTGCACATTTCCCGCACCGATTGTCGCCAAGCCTTCCAACGCCGTTTGAACGGCCGATGCCGTGGCGTTGAAACCCAGATCGCCGGTCGTAGCCGCGTTGAACGTCAGTGTGAACTGGCCGCTCGTCGCACCGACGATATTCATTTGCTGGACTTCGTTCCGGTCACCATCCACCGTGGTGGTCACGGCAGACGATACGTTGGCGCCGACCAATGTTCCCGCATGATTCGCAACCAATTCCGCGACGTCCATGCCACCGTTGAAGGTAATCTCGACCGCCGATTGATTCACCGGCCCGCCTGAAACGGAAACCGAACCCGCCGCCATGATGCTCGACAGCGAATTCAACGCGGTTTGCACGTCGCCCATTGTCGCATCGAAATTGATGGCCGCCGTGGTCTCGCCGTTGAACGTGAGATGAAATTGCCCACCGGTTGCGCCGGATAGGTTCAGCGTCTGGACTTCATTCCCGATTCCAAATCTGAACGTGCCGGACACGGCCGCGCCGTCCGGCCGAGTCCCACTGATCAGGATCTCGTCGCCGGTCATATATGGTGGGGAAGTAGTTTGGTCCAACAGACTCAGCGGCGTCACCCCTTGCGCGGCAACGGTGGCGATCGTCAATGGCTGAGACGACGACAGTACAGTCGCGACGGAAGCGTCGCTTGAGGCGTTGAGGTTTCCCGCAAAGTCGATGGTGCTCGTCTCTCGACCGGGAATGGTGGCGCCAAACGGCAGGTTGATGTTGTTTCCCTGATCTTGAAACACCGGAGCCGTGCTCGTCGCCACGGCGCCGACCGTGCCGAAGCGCTGCACTTTGAAGCCGGTTGCGGAATCCACCAGCGTATTGTTCGCATCCACGGAAAACGCACCGGCTCGCGAATAGACCAGCCCATTGCCCGTATCGAGCACGTAGAAGCCGTTACCCAGAATCGCCGAATCCAGCGAATTCCCGGTCAGTTCGGTGCCGCCCTGCCTGAAGATGGTGTCGATCGCCGCCACCTTCACGCCGTGTCCGATTTGCTTGGGATTGGTGCCGCCCAATTCGTCTCGCGGTGGAGTTGCACCGCGAAGCGTTTCGGCGAACAACGTCGAAAACCTCAGGCGTTGGGCCTTGAAGCCGTACGTATTCACATTGGCCAGATTATTGCCAACGGTGTCCAGATACTGTTGATGCCCGCGAAGGCCCGAAGAGCTGGTAAAGAGCGAACGAATCATCCCGAATGCGCCTTTGAGAGGGGAGTTGCGCGTATTCTCTGCCGGGAAAACTAGATCGCGGAATCCTCTCGTGCGGAAGGATTTGTGCATCAGCCGTTACAAACACGGCGAATCCGGTTGAGCAAATGAGTTGTTCCACTCGCACAACGATCGGAGCAAAAGTCGCCCGCGAACCACGAAATTCCGAGATTTCACTCAAGTGCCGGAAATCCACGACGGTTGGCGGGACGACTTTTCTCAGTCTGCGGATCACTTACGAGGGAGTTCGACCTCGCCAACGGGTGCGGCCTTGCCAGCGGGTTCGGCCTTGACGGGCGCTTTCGGCGGCGGTGGTTGATCCATCTCTTTTTCGAGCTTGTCCGAACGCAGTTCTTGCACGGCGACTTTCACGAAGAGATACAGGTTCGACGAAGTTTTCTCGCCGTCATCGAACGACATGCCGCCCACCAGCATTAGGCGGTCAATCGGAATCCGCAGCGTGGTGTCGACACGATTGATGCTGACTCGCGGACGATCAATCGCCGCGATCAATTCAGCCGGACCTGGATCCGCAGCCTGCTTCGCTTCGGCGGGAGCGGCCTTCTTAGCTTCGACCGCAACCGGTTTGTGGACGATGCCGACGCGGCTATGCACGTCCAGCAACACCACGTCTCCGGCCACATTGGCGATGGGAGTCACCTGCAAAGCGGCTCCGTCCAAAAGGGATGACAATTCCGGCCGATACGCGACTCGACCTTGCGGGACATCATCGTCGCCCTTGAGCAGCACGGGGCGGATATTCGTGACCGCGAGTCGCTCGCTGCCGGACACCGAATTTACGGTCTGCCCGTTGTAACACGTCAATGCCGCGCGATAGCCGCGCTTGGCGTTTTCGCGTCTGGCCAAGTCCGCCCATTTCTTTTCATCGACCAAGCCCCAGGAGTGCTTGTCGTCCGGGTTGGCGGGCTTGGCGAGCAGCAGGCCGTCCAGCACGTCGTCATCGAGCCACATCCAATAGGCTCGAACGGACACCGTGCGGAGCGTGCCCCACTTTTTCCGGAACAGATTCAGCAGGCTATCGATCTGTTCGTGGGTGTCTTCGTCGGTCGAGATCACGAATGCGTTGCCCAGCGTGGCGATCGAAGACGGGCCGCCTTGGTCGTCCCACATGTCGGGCGAGATCGTCTTCTTGATGGTCTTGATCAAGTCGGCTTGCGACGCGGACGGCAAGCTGCTCTGAGCGCCTTCGCCGCCGAACTGCGTCACGGGAGCCGCCGACATCGATGAACGCTGGATTGTTGCTGGTGTGCTGAAGACTCCGCCGCCACCAAAGCCGCCCATGCCGCCCATGCTTCGACCACTTCCGCCGCCAAGTTGCGACGAAAACAGCAGCCCGGAATTCATGGGGCTCAAGTCACCATTTCGCATTGCCGCGTAGGTCGGCGCGACGGCGAATAAGTCGCCCAAGTCATAAATCCGCACGATCACTTCACCGCGTCTCAAGCCGGTTCGCATCCTCGAACTGCCGATCTGAGTCACGTTGCGACTGACGGACGCCGCCGAAGATTCCACATCGTTCAACTGTTGTTGCAGCGCTTCGATTTGCTTCTTGATGGCATCGATCTTCGAGTTACCCGGCTGAGCAAACAATGGCTCGGACGCCAACACAACGGCGATCGCAGCAAACATCAAACAACAGGTCTTCATCCAGGATTTCATCGGGTGCCTCCGCAGGAGTAAGCGTCTCGGTCGGTTGTGAGTTGACGCAGATGACGAGAAACCGCCGCCGAGTCTCCATCTTGACCGAGAACATGGGACAGAACGTACGGACTATCACGCAAAACTGTCGCAAATCTAAACACCCACTTCGCCAATTCGCTGCAACCGGCCCGATGGCGGCTGGACGTAAGAACGCGTGCAAAAACTACCTCCCAAACCGAAGCGCCGATATATCGGCGCTTTCGTTCGGGAAGGC
>JAQBZS010000157.1 GCA_027622115.1 Planctomycetota bacterium
CGACGGGCAGGAGTGGAGTGCCCGTCCTACAACAAACCTCGGCATTCACACCCAGAAACGGAAGAACCACCGAACCGGTCGTCGTCGACATGTACAACCGATCGTAGGCCGCTGTGAGGCCGTCCCAGACCGGAAGTCGCTCACAAGTGCCAAATCTGAAAGACGTAAGCTTGACTCCGAAAAGTGACAAACTCGAACTTACTTAGGAGTCTTTCGGCTTCGGCGCGAGAGAATGAATGCGGATCGCGCCGTGATTGGGTTGGAATTCTTCAAGCGTTTCCGTACTCGCGTTGTTGCCCGCCTTGCCGTGGGCCACGTATTCGCAAACCGCGATGCGGGAACCGTCCGGATGTACGTCGAGGTCTCGGCAATTTGACTTCAATTGATGGAACGGCTCGACGCTACCAGCCTTCCAGAATCGGAGGCTTCCGTAGTCTTGCGTCAGACACGCGGCCATCGAAAGCTCGTCCGAGTGAAATGCGAAGCGTTCTGCGTAGCCCGCGCCTTTGGCCGCCAACAGCTTGATGCGGTTGCCACTTTTCCAATCGAGCCACAGGATTGACGCGTTGCCGCCGCGGCGGTCGCCGTCTTTGAGCGCGGTCAGCCCGGAACACGCGAGTGTCTTGCCGGAGGCGTCGAAGCGGACATCGCGAACGCCGCACGAATGGGCTCCGCCGCTTAACGATGCATCGGTCCAAAGTTCCGATGCGTCGAGGGATCGCACGAGTTTTCCCGTCGCCGTGTCCCAATGTTTGACGACACCGAAGTGCTCGGCCGTCACCAAGCTCGTGCCGTCCGGATGAAACGCGGCACAGAACACCGGACTTCGATGCCCGGTCCATTCGTGAAGGCGTCGGCCATTCTCTGCGGACCACACACGCACGACATGATCATGTCCCACCGTCGCGAACGACTGGCCATTGGGATTGATCGCGATCGATCGAATGGCGCCGTGATGCGCGTCGTTGCCGGTCCATGTGGGTTTGGGGGCATCGTCGGCATAGGGCCAGCAATGAATCCCGCCGATGTAATCCGCCGTGATGAGGCGCTTCGCGTCGGGGTGAAACGCCATCGCGCCGATCCAACTTCCGTGTCCGACCAGTCCGGTCCGTTTCGCGGACTCAAGCTGCCAGCGATGGACGATGTTGTCCGTCCCGGCCGCGACGACATACTGGCCACAGGGGCTGAAACGGCAGCCGAGTAGCTGTCGGTCGTGTTTGAAATGGCTCACTTCCCAGATCTGTTTGGGGTCGATCGCCGGTGTGTCATTCATTGTCCGCTCTCGCAGAAAGTCGGGCCGGTGCCGCCTCGCGGCAACTCGGTTGGGATTAAGGTTAAGAGTCTGGTTTGAGATCGACGGGAAATCGGCTCAGCTCAACACGGTCTTGATGGGACCGGCATCTTCGTTGGCCACCGGCAACGGCTGTCCGGCATTGACGTATTCGGTCTGGTGCGACTCCAGCCCGAGTGCATGAAAGTACGTGTGAAACAGGTCCGCGTATCCGACTTGCCCTTCGTCAACCCAGGTACCGCGAGCGTTGGTCTTGCCGTGTACGCTGCCGCCCTGAATGCCGCAGCCTGCCAAGCACATCGACCACGCCTGCGGCCAGTGATCTCGGCCAAGCCCCACGTTGACCTTCGGCGTGCGACCGAACTCGGACAGCACAATGATCAGTGTGTGCTCCAATCGACCGCTGGCCGCCAAATCTTCGATCAACGCGGCAAACGGTTTGTCGAAGCCGCCCATCATCGTGAGGTGCAGGTCGAAATTGGATGAGTGCGTGTCCCAGTGATAAGACCTTAATTCCACGAACGTCACTCCGGCTTCCAGCAATCGCCGACTCAACAACATGTGTCGACCGTGTTTGTGAGTGCCGTAGCGTTCGGCGTCGCGAGCCGTGATCTTGGATTCGTCGAACAAGTCGCCGCGCCGCATGAGCTGTTCGGCCATGTCGAAGGAATGCGCGTAAGCACTCGTTTCGGCCGTTCGACGCCCCTTGGTAAAGCGGTTATTCGCCGATTCGCGAAACTGATTGCGGCGGATGTTGGCGGCGTCCGTTACGGAAGTTGGTCGCTGCATATGAACTGGTGGCCGGCCCTCGCCCAGCATCAGCGTTCCCCATTTCGATCCGAGGAACCCGGCCGACTTGTAGTCGAACCCGCCGCTGTACGGTTTGACCAACACACTCGGCGGCAGCGGTGACTCCGGTCGATGCAGGAAACTCGCCAACGCCGGACCCATCGCCGGATACTGCACGCCGCGGTTTTTCGGTTGGCCATCGAAAGCTTGGGCGCGTGAGCCGTGGCTGGGATTCTTGGTGTTGAGCCCGCGAACCAGAGCCAGGTGCTGCATTTGCTTCGCCGTGTGCGGCAACAGTTCGCTGACGTGCGTGCCTGGAACGGACGTCGAGATTGATCGATAAGGACCGCCGAAAATGGTGCCGGGCTTGGGATCCCAGCTTTCATATTGGCTCATGCCGCCATCGTTGAAGATCAGCAACACCTGCTTCTGTTGTTTGCTAAGGACTTCGCCCGCGGCGGGTTCCGATAGACCCCCGAGGCTCAACCCCCCCGCCATTCCCGCGAGACCGTACAACATCTGCCGTCGTGACAGAGAATGATCGGGTGACAGGCAACCTGATGGTTTCGTCATACGTAACGCCCTCGTTTGCGACGAATGATTGAGATCAATGATTGAAGCGGAATTCGGCGGATGCCAGGAGAGCCCAAGTCATCTCGCGAATCGCGGCCTGGCGACCGTCGGGATGTTTGGCCAGGAAATCTTGAACGGACTGCTCTTCGTGTTGCGTCGGTCGGCGTGACAACACGGCCACGTAAAGTTCATCGGCAAGTTGACCGTCACCGGTCTTCACCAACTTCGCCGTGAGCGAGCCGTCTTGCGGTTCCAGCCACTTCAGCAACAGTTTTTCGTTCGCGATGAACAACGACGCTGCCAATGAGGGATTGAAGCCGTCTTCGGTTTCGCCGGGTTGACTGGCATAGATTGACTGAAACAACTTCAACACGTTGTCCAGATTCTCGGTCGGAATGGGATCCCCCTTGTCGGGCCGATACTTGGCCGTGGCCACCAAGTCCGCGGGTGCCTGCAAGATGCGATCCAGCGTGCCCAGACTTTGCATCACGCTGTATGCGAGTTGCTCCGCCGACAAAGATCGCATCTCGAATGCCGCATAGGTTTGCGATTTCACGGCGTCGGCTGAGTCGCCGAGTCGGCTGGATCGCTGGTACGTCTCGCTCAACGCCAACTGCTTCAAGACGTACTTCATGTCAAAACCGTGGGAGACCAGTTCGTCGCTCAGCAACTGCAACAATTCGGGATGCGACGGCGGATTCTTGGCATGTTGCATGTCCAGCGGATGCACGAGACCGCGGCCCAGCAGCATCGCCCACAGCCGGTTGGCCATGTTTCGAGCAAAATCCGAGTTCTCGCGACTGGCGAGACGCCGCGCCAATTGCGCGCGGAGCGGGAACTTGGGCAGCGGCGGTCGTCCATCCGTGGCGGGTGTTGCCAAGTCCTCGCCGGAAGCGAATTCAGGGACCATGATTTCCATCCCACGCAGCAATCGCGGCCCCGTTTTGTCGCTCTTCGACGTGAAGACCGATGTGAATTCTTCTTTCGGGCCCGTACCCTTCTCGACGAAAAACGTCTGATTGGTTTTCTTGTCTTTGTAGAGGTAGCTGCGATTCAAGAATGCCACCAACCCGAAGAACTCGGCTTGCTTGAAATCGTCGATCGAAGGGTGATCGTGGCATTGGGCACACTCCAGATTCCGTCCCAGCAAGAGACGGCTGGCGTCGCGAGCGAGCAGGCGGTGATCGGTGGCGCTGCGAGTCAACCAGAATTGCATGGCCGGTCGAGTCGCTGAATCGGTACCGTCGGCCGAGATCAATTCCCGCACCAAGTGGTCCAGCGGCTTGTTGTCTCGAAACGACGTCTCCAGAAAGCGGTCCCAATCCGCGTCCGCGACTCGTCGTTCCAACAGCATCACGGAAAACGCGTGCCGCATGCGAATTGGGTAATGCGGCCCAGTCAGAAGTCGATCGATCAACTTACCGCGTTTGTCGGCTGCCGAGTCCGCAAGGAATGCTCGCGTTTCAACGGTCGATGGAATCATGCCCGCCAGATCAAGCCACACGCGTCGATGGAATTCCGCGTCGGTGGAGCGGTCCGCGACGGGGCCGTTATGTCCATCACGAATGAGACTGTCGATGCGTTGGTGGAGCGGTTCAGCGGCGAAGGCAGTGGCAGCAAGCCATGCCAGGACGCACGCGGATACGATTCGAAACCACAACATGCCGTTACCCCATTATCGGCGACCGCACTTCGAGCAAAAGACAATCGTGCGTCTGCGGGTTCCATCGTACGAACCGGATGATCGCAGCATCAATCCCGCCGGACGCGACGGAGTGATTCCGAGGTAATTGACGGAGTTCTTTCGCTCGTTTCACCGATTAGACGCCCTGCCTTTTGAGCAGCCAGACGCGAGCGGAGGGTCTCCAGTCGGTCCGACAACAACTGCCGGTGTTGATTCCATAGCCAGACGCGAGCGGAGGGTCTCCAGTCGGTGCGACAACAACTGCCGGTGTTGATTCCATTCGTCGTAGCGTTGCTTGAGCGACTGGTACGCCTTGCGTTGTTGCTTGACCGCCCGTCAAGGAGTTGGAGCAGCCGTCCAAATTCCTCCAACCAGGCGACCGCGAACAGCATGTCGAAACCTCGCGTCACGTGGACAAGTTGTGCGATGCTTTCGAGGCAGCTTGGAAGGCCGGTCAACAGCCTCAAATCGCCGAATACCTCGATCAAGTCCCCGCTGACGATCGCTCGACGTTGCTGCGAGAATTACTCGCCAACGAGCTTGAATTGATCGCCAAGTCCGGGGGCAAGATTTCTGAAGAATCGTATTACCGACGGTTTTCAGATCACGCGCTCGTTGTGATGAAACCGGCGGCTGTCAACGAAGAATTGCGGATAGGTCATCATGCCGTGCGGTCTCGCGAAGTCACCATAGCGAAACTGTTGCCGCTCCGTGCGTTTCACGCGAAGGTCCGTGCGGAAGGGCCGTCCTGGCCGGAATGGGAATGGCCACGCTACGAATCGCAGAAAATCGAATGGCCGGCCTATCGACGTCGCAAGCGATGATGTCGATTTCGCTCATCGATGAAGGGGGCGCTCGTGCAGCCCAACTTTGAGCGTCCCGAGAATAATCTCAGAGACAACCAGCGCCCCGCCTCGCTCGGGCGTAATTCGAACAGACGTCTTCATTCACCCCACAACGAGAAGCCGATGACCGCGCACTCTCGGCGCAAAGAGCAGACTCAGCCCGACACCGATTCTCCGTCGCAATTCGACGATGGAATGTCCGCCGAGCATGACGCTGCCAGCGATGCGCGGCTGGTGGAAGAGGTGCGTCGCGGCGATCAGGACGCCTATGGCGAATTGGTGCGGCGGTATGAGCGGCGGTTGCTGCGGCTGATTCTGCGGTTTGTCTCGGACTTCGAATTGGCTCGTGACCTGGCTCAAGAAGTCTTCATCCGAGCCTACGAGCGACTCGACCAGTTCGATCCGTCTCGCCGCTTCGGGCCGTGGTTCTTTCGGATCGGCGTCAACTTGACGCTCGACTATTTACGCAAACGCAAACGACGCGGCTGGTGGAAGCTTTTTTCCGAATCGGCAACCGAGAGGTTGCCGGAACCTGAAGTCGAGGATCCTCGGCTGCAAATGGACTTGTCCCAAGAAGTCCGCACGGTCATTGAACAGATTCCGGAGAAGTACCGCACGGTCTTGGTGATGCGGGACTTGGAGAATTTCTCGACGTCCGAAATCGCGGCCATCACCGATCGAAAAGAAGCCACCATTCGCTGGCGGCTGATTGAGGCTCGCAAGCGATTTCAGGAATTGTGGATCAAACGGCTCGCGGCCGAGGATGCGTCGACCGATGCAAGCGAATCGAACTCATAGATTGAACTCATAAATTGAACGTAGTTCAATGAAGGCTGCTGGAATGAAATGTAAACAAGCACGAGCTTTCGCATCGCTGATGGTCGGCAACGATCTGGAAAGCGATTCACGGGCTCAACTGCAACGCCATTTGGCGATTTGCCCGGATTGTCGAGACTTTACGCACCAGATGTCGGCCAGCATGAGTGTGCTGCAAGAAGCCGGGCATGAGTCGGCGTTGTTGACCCAAAGTCAAATGGTCGGTCGCGCGAGTCTGTGGCCGCGAGTGGCCGAGGCGGTGACTCAAAAGTCGCTTGGAAATCTGCGAAACCGGTGGTTCAACGGTTCCGTGGCCACGCTGGCGATTGCCGCCACGGTTTTAGCAATGGTGAGCATTTTCCAGACATTGAACGACAGAGTGGTGATCACGCCCCGCCCAAATTCCGCACATTTCACCGACGCGAATTACGCACCACCAACGCCGCCGGATCCTCGGATGACCAAGAGCCCATCGCTGGAGCGCGACTCGGGCACGCAGGCGACGACACCGTAGCCGGTTGTCCAGAAGGAACGGCAGACCTTTGACGGGATGTGGCCGGTTGCTTTCAAGCATCCGCAATCGAGCGTGGTCGGAAATTTGACGGATCAGTCCGATCGGACGGATCAGTCCGATCAATTGCCCGAGTTGGGCCAGCCTGTTCCGTGCGTGACTGTCCGCCAATACCGCGAGCGGGACAAGTCGCATCCGAGGTGCACCTCACTTAGCATGCTTCACAAGCTCATGTTCAAAGTGCCTCGATTGAAAGCCATCAGGAATGGAAACGCCACCACTCACCATCGACCAGATCCAACGATTCCAGGCTGACGGTTTCGTGGCCTGTGCGGATTTCCTCGACGCAGCCATGCATGCCGAAGTTCGCGGATGGGTCGATGAGATTTCAGCCTGGCCGGATCGCGTGGATGGCCATCAACATTATCGCGAGCAAACCGATCGTGGGCCGGTGATGGCTCGAACCGAGCGGTTTCTGGCATTCCACGACGGCATGCGCGGGTTCTTGACCGCGGGGCGGATCATCTCGGCGTTGGGCCAACTGTTCGGCGAATCGGCAGCAGTCTTTAAGGAGAAGATCAACTACAAGAATCCAGGTGGCGGCGGTTTCGTGCCTCACCAAGACGCGGCTGCGTATCGATCTGAATTCGGCTCGCTACACATCACGTGTTTGGTCGCAATCGATGCCAATACCGAGACCAACGGCTGCCTGTGGTTTGCACCCGGCGAACATCTCCGGGGACTGCTGCCCGAGAATGGCCGGGGATGTCTCGCCGACGAAGTCGCAGGCGGCCTGACATGGGTTCCCGCCACGCTTGAACCGGGCGGCGTGTTGTTCTTTAGTTCGTTCGTGCCGCACAAAAGCTCGGCCAACAATTCCGATTTGCCGCGTCGCAGCTTGTATATCACTTACGGCAAAGCCTCCGAAGGCGATCGTCGCGAGGCCTATTACGCGGATCGATCTCGCGTCATGGAGCAACACGGTTCCACTCCCGACCGATCCGTACTCATCAGCACCATCAGTCACTTTCAGGGGAAAACGGTTGAATGACGGACATGCCCATTCGCGAGCAACTCGAACAAGACACGGCCGGAACTGCGGGTGAAGCTTTGATCGATGTGCTGTTCGACTTCATCAGTCAGCGCGGCCAGAGCAATTACGACGAGTCCGTGACTCAGATACAGCACGCCCTGCAATGCGCGCAGCTCGCACAAACACGCGGATTCGGCGACGAAGCCGTCACGTCGGCGTTGCTGCATGACATCGGGCATCTGTTGGTCGACGAGCACGATGCCCATCAGAATTTTCTTGACCAAGACATGAACCACGAGGACGTAGGAGCCAATCTGCTCGACAAGTGGTTTCCGGAAAAGATCACGGACCCCATTCGGTTGCACGTGGCGGCGAAACGCTATCTGTGCTCAACCGATCCTGCGTATTACGAGCAACTTTCCGAGGCATCAAAACGCAGTTTCAAGCTGCAAGGCGGTTCGCTCACGCCGCAAGAGCAAGAGGACTTCGAGCGGAATCCACACTTGCCATTGGCGGTCGAACTGCGGCGACTCGACGATCTTGGCAAGCGGCCAAATCAAATGGTTCCGGCGATCAACGATTTTAAGGCCACGGTGAGTGCTTGCCTTCGTCCGGAATTCGCGTGATGTCTCCAACCCCGAAAACTAAGCCGCCCGGAATGATATTCCTCAGCGCCGAATGGCGGCACTTGGCGATGCTGAATTTCGAAATCGACCCGGCGGTGCTGCAACCGTTTGTTCCGCACGGCACCGAATTGGAATTCTTCGAGGGGACGACATTCGTCAGCATCGTGGGATTCATGTTTCTGAAAACTCGGGTTCTCGGAATTCCCGTGCCGCTGCATCGCGATTTCGAGGAGGTGAATCTTCGTTTTTACGTGCGAAGAACCGTGGGCGACGAGGTGCGTCGCGGCGTGGTGTTTATCAAGGAACTCGCTCCTCGATGGGCGGTCGTGACGATCGCCAATGTCGCCTATCACGAGAACTATGAACTGCGACGGATGCGACACTCGATTTCAGTTCGCGAGGAATCGCCCTCGGTCAGCTATGAATGGCGAGCGGATGATCAATGGAACGGCGTGATGGTCCAAGGTTTCGGGCTCGCTCAACCGCTGGAGTCGGGGTCGGTCCAAGAATTCGTCGCCGAGAACTACTGGGGCTACGGTCGAAAACGGAATGGCTCGACAATCGAGTATCGAGTCGACCATCCGCCGTGGATGTTTTGGCAAGCGGAAACTGCAAGTTTGAATTGCGATGTCGAGCAAACTTACGGGAAGCAATTTGCCGAAATCCTGCAGGAATCGCCGACGTCCGCGTTCATTGCCGACGGCTCAGAGGTGACCGTGTATCGCCCGAGGCAGCTTGCCAAGTCAGAATGTGTTTAAGGGGTCGGCATAGTTTTTGATTACCTCCGAAGGAGTTCAACTACAAAGCCCAGAGTCGCGCCGAACGCGATTGAATTCCAACCGACCGCGCCTGCCCTTACCAATGAGATCGTCTTACCAATAAGTCGGAGTTCACCATGTACCGAAACCGCCTGTGCAAACATCTGAGTTTCATCTTCGTCGGTGTCGCGCTGTGCAACATCAGCGTTGCCGAGTCCCTCAAAGTGCGCGGCTTCGATGTGGACGCGTCACCGCCTGTTGGTAGTCCGCTGGCATACGATCCAACAAAAGAAGTCTCAACCCCGCTGAGTTGCCGAGGCATCGTGTTGCTCGGTTCAGGCCGACCGATCGTGCTGGTTGCCGTGGATTGGCTGGGAATCGCGAACGACGCCAACAAAGTCTTTCGTGAAGTCTTGGCAAAGGCGGCGGGGACCACGCCCGACCGCGTTGCCGTGCATGCGCTGCATCAGCACGACGCACCTCGCTGCGACTTCTCATCGGATCAAATGCTCGCCGATCTCCAGATCAACAAGCTGTCCTACGACACCGGCTTCGCGAGAGACGTGTTTCGGCGAGCCGCAAAAGCCGTGACCGCCGCCGTTCAAGATGCCGAACCCGTAACGCACCTCGGATTGGGCGTGGGGATCGTGGAGAAAGTCGCTTCGAATCGCCGCATCTTGGGTGAGGACGGCAAGGTCAAGCACACCCGCTATACGGCGACTCGCGATCCCGTTGTGCGAGCATTTCCGACCGGGACGATCGACCCGCAACTGAAAATGATCAGTCTGTGGAATGGCGATCGTCCGCTCGCGGTGCTGTCGTACTACGCAACGCATCCGCAGAGCTACTACCGCACGGGGCAAGCGAATCCGGATTTCCCTGGAATGGCTCGCAATATGCAACAACAGGAAATCAGCACACTCGTCGTCCACTTCAACGGCGCGGGCGGCAACATCGGGGCCGGCAAATGGAATGACGGATCGCGGGCCAATCGGCAGGTGCTCGCCGATCGAGTCGCCGCCGGTATGAAACTTGCCTGGAAGTCGACCAAGCGAGTCCCGATCTCGGCGGAAGACGTCGGCTGGGATTCGATTCCCGTTCGATTGCCGCCGGGGGCACATCTGAAAGATCCCAAGTTGTTGGCGGTGTTGAAGGACGAGAAAGCCGCACAACTGACTCGGATGGGGGCCGCGAAGCATTTGGTCTTTCTGCGTCGCTGCGAATCCGGCGACACGATCGACATTGGGTGTTTGCGGATCGGCCGGGCCAGAATCCTGCACATGCCGGGCGAGCTGTTTGTCGAATATCAATTGGCGGCTCAACAACTGCGTCCGGACCTCTTCGTCGCGATGGCCGCGTATGGAGACTACGGTCCGGGTTACATCGGCACCGAGATTGCGTATGGCCAAGGCGGCTATGAAACGAGCGATCGAGCTTCGCGCGTCAGCCCGAAAGTGGAAGCCGTGTTGATGGACGCAATCAAGAAACTGATCGCTCCGACGAAGTAGGTGCTCGCGGGAATCTGTCGTGTCGAGTGCGGATGGATTATCGTTCC